>NZ_FUIH01000006.1:300000-495558 GCF_900162695.1 Virgibacillus siamensis | reverse complement strand
CGTTCCACAGACTTCCACCCGAAGGCTTCCGTCTGCTTCCCGCGCTCGACTTGCATGTATTAGGCACGCCGCCAGCGTTCGTCCTGAGCCAAGATCAAACTCTCCAAAAGTTTGTCTATGATTGACACCAATCAACCATAGGTTTAAGTCTTAGCTTTAAAATTGAATCCAGGGAAAAGCATTTGCTTTTGTCCTGTTTCTAATCCAGCTCCAGCGCTCAGCGACTAGCGAGACTTCCCTCACCTCCGTACGATAAGTCAACATCGATTCAATACGTTCATCGTGTTTCCTTTATCTCCTTCGGCTCAGTCCAGTCCGTACGTCGCTAACCGAGCGCTTACGCTTTTTAACTTGACATACTGGTTGTTTTGTTCAGTTTTCAAAGAGCAAATATTCTTGCGCCGCTTCAAAACAGCGACTTCACTAATATATCATCTTTCAAAGTTAATGTCAACATCTTTTTTGAATTATTTTTTGAAAGAAGTCTGTTGCCTATCCAAGCGCAACGATATTTAATGTACCATGATTTCCGCTTTGAATCAAGAGGAAATTTAGGAAATTTTAAAATCATGTGCCGGCAAAAATTCATGCGGAATTTTCAACAGCGAATACAACTTTACCACGCCTCTATTTTAAAGTCAATACTAAATTCACTTGAATTAACGTAAACTATAAGAAAGTTTAAAGGCTATGGAATTCTAACCTTCCATAGCCACATCCGCCAAATTATACATATGCCGGCAAAACAATTTTGGTGCATGATTCATGATACAGATTTATATTTCAGTTGATAAACCCCCGCTCCTTTTGTCGGAGCAAGTTCTGTTTCCAGTAATCCTTTCTCCGTCAGATAAGTCAGCATTGCGGCAAGATCAAGGACATAGGGTTTTACCGCTTCATGCTGTTTCAGATCTGCATATGTCCATGCTTCATTCTGCGTCCGTATGATATCAAGCAAATGCTTGGCTGAGACTTCCGCTCTTGTACTAATAGCAAAATCCGCAGCAAGAATCATCAGCTTGATCCGCTTTTCAATCTCTTCATCACTTTCAATTAATTCCTCATACAACTTATATACTTCCGGATCAATCTGCTTCACTTGGTTCCATAGGGTCACTTCCGGATGATACCCTTTTTCAATGACTGCCAGCCTTGCCAGATAATGCAGCGAGTGCACCATTCTGCTGTAGGCATCCTTTAATTGCTGTGATTCATAAAGCTCTTTTACTTCATTATAACTTTTTACCAGTTTGCCGAATTCCATCGCCTTCCGCAGGTTTCTTCTGCCACATGGAAAGTCCCGCAGTTGATCCTTTAATTGAGCAATATAGCCATTTCGGTCAAATGTTACTTTCCCGTTGATTACCCATTCCACTGCTTTCCGGTAGCCGCTAGTATCAATCCAGTCCATTAACAGCTTTTCCGTGACGATATGCATGGCAGCCGTTTTTCCGCCATCCAATTCGTAATGTTTCACAAACCAGTCCTCCATCGCCTCCCGGACGATGATCAGCAGGATAACATCAAAATTATCCGTAATCGGGCTGTTTGGTTTCGTTTTTTCAATAATTACAATTCCCAACGTGCTGGAATCACTGGCACGTTCCTGATAAATTGGCCGCAATAAATCTTCCATGTAATGACTCCTCCATTAACCTCAATACTATATAATTCGTTATATTTTTGTAAATTCCTTTTTTTACGGTCAAAAAAGCTGTTAAAATATGCTATACTGGCAATGTATTCTTAAGGAGGACAATCATGGAACAACAGCAATTGGTCTATTCAAGCAAAATAAATAAAATACGTTCCTTTGCCTTGATTCAGGTCTTCGTCGGTTTTGCTTTCATGTATGGTGGAATCCTGTCCAAAAAGATTCCATGGCTGATGGCCACGTTCATGATTATCGGTTTATTGTTTGTTATTTTCAGCTGTGTCGTTTATTTCTGGATTGGAATGCTTTCAACGAAGGCTGTTCCGATAATATGCCCGAGCTGTGAAAAACCAACCAAGATGCTTGGACGCGTTGACGCATGTATGCACTGCAAACAGCCGCTGACACTTGATAAAGATCTTGAGGGTAAAGAATTTGATGAAAAATACAATACACGAAAATATCGTAAAGAAGTGAAACAAAAGGCAAAAAATAATGAATAACAAAAATCCGCTCCAAAGGCGGATTTTTTTCATGGAAGAACACTAGCATAAATAAAGCCGAATGCCCGGAATGGACATTCGGCTTTTACCGTCCATTATTAATGCTTTTGCGCTTCAACCTTCTGGCATTCCTCGCACTTGCCATAAATCTCCATTCGGTGATGACTAACTTCAAATCCGGTTACCTGCTCAGCCAAAGATTCCACTTCATCCAATGTTGGATAATGGAAATCGACTATTTTACCGCACTGATCACATATAATATGATAATGTTCAGTGGTATTACAGTCAAAGCGACTGGAGGAATCGCCATAAGTCAATTCACGGACAAGGCCAATCTCCCGCAATACACGCAGGTTGTTGTACACCGTCGCCACGCTCATATTCGGGAACTTGCCTTCAAGCGCTTTATAAATCTCATCGGCTGTTGGGTGAACCATTGAATTTAGAAGATACTCAAGAACCGCATGACGCTGTGGTGTTATCCTGACGCCTGAGTCTTTCAATGTATTAATTGCCTCGCGAAGCCTCTGTTCAGACACCGTCATGCACCTCACTTTCGTTTATTATAATCAAATGCTAATGAATTCTTATTTTATAATTCTTATAAATAGTGTACCTTCCCTAAGAGCTGTCTGTCAATATAAGTATATTGTAGCCTTGAAAATATAATACATAAAAAAGCAAATGATTCTCATCGACAATCATTTGCTTTTGGCAATTCTATATATCAGCCTTTAATGGGATTTCTGTTCCTTTCAAACTTTGGTTCACATATCGTGCAGCTACAAACAGAAAGTCGGATAATCGGTTCAGATACGATACAACAAGCGGATTTTCCAATTCATCCTCCATGCCAACCGTTGTCCGCTCCGCCCTTCTCGCTACCGTTCTGGCTGCGTGCAAAGCACTTGATGCACTGTGACCTGACGGCAGGATAAAGTTTCGCAATGGTTCAAGACTTTTATCCCACTCATCAATCTGATTCTCCAGTTCCTCAATATATTCCTGCTTCAGTTTCCATTTCACTTCTTTATCCTTCGGGGTTGCGAGTTCAGCCCCGACATGAAAAAGAATTGTCTGAACGCGGTGCATTATTTCGAGGAATGCGTCTTTCTCATCCCACTCCTCATTTTCGAGAAAGCTTAAGGCAAGACCAATCATGGAATTCGTTTCATCACATGTTCCATATGCCTCAACACGCAGATCATTTTTCGGAACACGCTGGCCATAAATCAGCGAAGTTGTTCCCTTGTCACCTTTTCGTGTATAAATTCGCATGGTTAATACCCCCTGGTTACATCAATTTTATTTACATAATCATCGCTATGATCCAAATATGCCTGCAGATTCTGCTCAAATATTTCCAATGCTCGTGTATGATACATTGGTGATCTGCCTGATATGTGCGGTGTTATAGTTATATTCGTTTCTTCCCAGAATGGATGGTCTTCCGGGAGCGGTTCAGTTTCAAAAACATCCAGTACCGCATGTGCAATCTCACCATCCTGTATTGCCTGTAAAATTACATCCTGGCTGACCGCATCGCCGCGTCCCATATTTAAAAACACCGCATGGTCCGGCAGCATTTGGAAATATTCGTATGTGAAAAAGTGCTTTGTCTCCGTGGTGCTTGGCAGTACAGATACGACGATATCTGCTTTCGGCAATACATCCTTAAGCTGATCATTTGAATAGTTTTTATCAATATACTCAACTGGACGTCCACTCCTGGATACACCATAGGTTTTCATTCGGAAAGCCTTTGCCAGCCTCGCCACTTCACCACCAACTGCTCCTGTTCCGGCAATCAATATTGATTTCCCGGTAATTTCCTGCAGCCGAACAGACTTATTCCACCTGTTTGCGGCTTCATTTTCAATCATCACTTTGTTTTGCCGATAAACCTGCAGCAGCATCGAAATTGCATATTCGGCCATTTGGTACTTGTGAATCCCCTTCGCATTTGTTACAAGAATTCCCTTTTCCTCTATTTTGGTAAGCGGCATTTTCTCCAGTCCGGCGGAAATTACCATAATCCACTTTAATTTGGAAGCCTGTTCAACCAGATCAGCTGTCAGGTCTTCACCATATGTAATCAAAACTTCCGCTTTACTCAAATGCTGTTCTGCCTCGTCCATGTTATTACAGAAAATAAATGTCATTTCCGGATATTTATCCTTCAACCGGTCTTTATGTTTGTCTGAAAGTTTAGCTGACGACAGGATAACCAAGTACCATTCCCCCTTCGTGATTGTCTACTTCCATAGTATATGTTTTCGGTTTAAAATTCCATGAAAAAAATAAAACAAAGAGATAGATAAAAGCAAGATATACAACGCTTTTTCTACCCCATTAATAATTACCCTATCTTTCTTGCGCGTATTTTTTTTCAGCGACCACAGCCAGTGCGTTGGCTACTTCTCCAAACTCACTTGCATGCGGTCGATCATCACCATCTTCATAGCCATCATCAAACATACGGTTTCTATTTAATGTCAACTTAGTAAATGTGGGACGTAATAAATCAAAAAGCTGATACCGCTCCTTCAAATGAGGAAATCTTTGTTGATAAGCAAGGATTTCTTCCCTGACGATTCTCCAGAATGTATATTCAGAAAAGGCCTCGTGGTCTTCAAGAATATTACTTAAATATCGGAAATGACAGATGAACAACCCAGTGAAAATAAATTGTGTCAACCCTTCAGGCGGTTCACTTCGCAGAACATCCTTCAATTCGGTTGAAACAGCTTCCAGTTCCGGAAATAACTGATCACTTATATTAACATCGTCAACAAAGTCCTTCATAATTGTTCGCTCAGGTACAAAATCCTTTAAAACCAGCACTGTATTCTGCCCATGCGGTGAAAACACTGTACCGTATTGATATAAGCAGTGCAGCAGCGGCGGCAAAATAGCTTGCATAAGCCTGTGAATCCAATCTCTAACCGTCAGACCGGTTTTTTTGATCAGTTCGGAAACAAATGGAGTTCCCTCGTTATCTACATGCAATAAGGAAGCAAGGGTAATTGCATGCTCGCCTTCCGTTAATTCCTTGTAAATACTTTCTCTCCAGACAACCCCAAGCAGTTCACGATACTGATAGGGAGACCCTTTTAAAGCATGAAAAACCGGTTGATCAACATTTAACGTTGCTGTCTCGCCCAACAATCCCAGCCTGCATTCATCTTTTAAAAACGGATCATTTTCCAGTATGTTTTTCATGAAAGCTGTGACCTCCGGAGCAATCACAGTTCTCTCTCCAGGCAATCCCCGATAAACCAATGTGTTTAAAATACTGATTGGCAGTTTTACATGATACTTCTCCTTATTGGTTGTATTGACAAATGTTCGGATAGACTGCTGTGGAAGGTATTTATCCTCACCCTCTCCCAATGGAATAAGCTCCTTGTTTGCAATACTGGAAGCAAACATCGGAACAATCATTTGGTTCCATTGCCAAAAATGAACCGGCATAAAATAATAATCCCCCGGCAGAACGTTCATCTCCAGTAATGTATCATTAAATCGCTGATATGTTTCCGTTTTCAGTTCTTGTTCAATGACATTTTCATAATGCAATCCGACAACCGAATGAAAGGTACTAATGTTTTTATGGACAGCTATCCATGAAAGATTAACTTGTCTTTTCTGTTCCGGGGCAAATTGGATATAATCATTGTAGCCAAATCCAATTCGACCTTTGTTATATGTAATCCATGGATGCCCCTTCATTTCCCCTTCCAGTTCCGCATAATCCAGTTCCACCAGTTCTTCAGCAGTTTTGGATTTTTTCATCAGATTGGTATCTGCTAATAGCGTATGATAATATTCCCGAACCAAGTGTCCAGCTGTTGAACTGGTCATCTTCCCTTCCTCCTGAATACTGAGTAAAAGACCAAGGGAGGATGGGATATTTTCATCCTCACTTGGTAGAACTTCAATACTATCTGAAAAAACAGAAATACTGTCAAACAAACGTGTCTTAGCCTGGAATCGATAAACGGTTCCACTTTTATCTTCCCATTCGTATGTACGAATTCCGTCTACATCATTAATTAAATCCGGAACCAGAATTTCTTCATAAATAAATTCTTCAAGCATCTTCACTAATAGCTGATGATCTGCATTGCTCCAATTTTTTTCCGTTAACATTGTTAAAGGTGTATCACTTATCTTCACGTTAGCAACTCCTTTATTTCAAATCTACATTCCAAATTGCTGAAAAATATTCTTTTCATACGTCTTATAAACTTTTTCACCGGCGATTTGATTAATAATAGTTGCACTTCTATATGCACCAAGTCCCAAATCCGGTGCGCCGACTCCATGTGTATGCAACTCACCGTTTTGGATGAATACATGATGGCCGCCTTCACTCTTTGTTTTCACTTTATAGTTTTCGGTTATCTGCAGCTGGCCATTTTCATCAAGTTCCAATAGTGATTCAATGCCTTTCAGGAAATCAGGTATATATGGACGGTACCCTGTTGCCATAATGACAATATCAGTATCTATTTGACTGCTGGTTTCCTGTTCGTGCTGATACAGAGACAACCGCAAATAACCTTGGCATTCCTCTGCCGAAACCAATTCGGTTAATGCCTGAAGGTGGATGTTCGGTTTGGTACCGCCAACTGTTCGTTCATAAAGCAAATCATATATTTCAGATATCGTTGAAAAGCTAATCCCTTTGTATAGCAGTGCTTGATTGGCCAAAATGCCTTCTTTCTTTTTTTTCGGAAGCTGATAAAAGTACTTTGTATAATCGGGTGAAAAATGCTCTAAACCAAGCTTTGAGTATTCCATAGGATAGAAACCCTTTGATCTTGTATACCACGATAATTGATATGCATGTTCCGGCTGCCTTGTTAAAAGGTCATAGAAAATTTCTGCCGCACTTTGTCCTGAGCCAATCACAGTAACAGAGTCAGCTTCCGTAGCCTTATCCCGTTTCATCATATATTCTGATGAGTGAAAGATACGGTCACTGTTCTCCTGACAAAGTTTTTCCGGTATGTGGGGTTTTGTTCCGATTCCCAGCACAATATGCCTGGTCTCGTAGATACTCCTTTCAGCGGAGGAATTCACCGTCACACGATAGTACCCTTCTTCCGTACGTTCAATATTCTCCACCTCAGATGCAAACCGAAGCTGCGGAATCTGTCCTGCAACCCATTGACAGTAATGGTTATACTCATTTCGGGGAATGTGAAATTTCTCGAGAAAATAAAACTGATATAGACGATTTTGTTCATGTAAATAATTTAAAAAACTGAATCGGCTTGTTGGATCAACCATTGTTACTGTGTCTGCCATAAACGGCACCTGAAGGCTTGTCCCTTCCAGCAGCATCCCAGGATGCCATTCAAACCGGCTTTTTTTATCGAAAAACATGGCAGTGCATTCCGTTTTCTCCATTAATGCTGCTAAGCCTAAATTAAAAGGTCCGATTCCTATTCCAATCACATCTAAAATTTGTTTTGCTGCCAATCCGTCCATCTCCTTTCAAACGCACTTCTTTCACAAAACATCAATAGCCCTGTTTTATCAGGAAGGTTTACCTTTTTAACCGGGATGAAGCCGCATTTTCTAAACACGTGAATCATTTTTTCATTTCTTACATCCGGTTCCGCAACTACTTTTGTCGTCTCCGAAACCTTGAATTTATGAAACAAAATTGTGAGCAACAACGGATAGATGTACCCTTTCCCTAAATAGCTTGGAGGTCCAATTAATAAATGAATCCCCTGGTCAAATCGATTAAACGCATAATAATTTCCAATTACATCCCCTTTTACCCAGTAGGACTCCCAATAACTTATTGGAGTGCCACCTGTCTCCCCAATCAACAATACATGGTGATTATCCGCCAAAAACTTCTCGACATGTTTTTGATACTCTCTTAATGGCAGATTCAACTGCCAATATGGGATCACATGCTTTTCATGCATCCAGGAATGTAGCAAACTGACATCTTTCATCGTGACTTCACGAAACGTAATAGTGAAATTGCGAATTGGATCGTAATGTTCAAAAGGGTAAGTTTGTACCATTGTTTGCCTAAACTTCATACAGTTCACCCGCCATTTTGAACAGTGGATTTTCAACAGATGTGTAGATGGATTGTGTCTCAAGGGACCCAACCAGTTCATCCATATCATGTACTCTTGTTAAAAGATTTGCCTTGCATGGCAGCATTTCATCATTTAATAGTGAAACTATTAAATTCGTAGAGTCACCGTATTCTTCCAATAATGCATTTAATTCCTCTTTTAACATTCTTAAAAGGCGGTGTTCTTCAATCAAATGATTAACGCCAAAGGCATTAATTAACCCAAATAAATGATTAAAAAAGAAATAGTAACGGAAACGCTCTTCTGCAATGGAATCAGCACAAATCGTGTCACTTTTTTCATTTAAATTTGGCAGCGCCTGTTCCAGATTTTGTGCTTTTGACTTCATAAAGTAATACCCCTGATTATCCCGGTAGTAAAATGTTTCAGGAAAACCATCTTCACCCAGTTTAATAAGTGAGTTCTGCTGATGCGCCTCGAGAGCGATCCCATAAGCAGTGTAAATCCAGTAAAGCGGACGCAGGCTTACGTTTAAATAACGACGAAACCATTCTTCACTTGCTTGCCCAACCGATAAATGCCTTCGTTCTGCAGCTTGGTGGATGATATTGGAAAGATGCGACCGATTCTTTCCAATGTTATCCTGACAAAGTCCGGCAATTAACGTTATCCTTTGCGCATTATCTGCCTGAAAAGGATTTTCACGTATGACCGTCTCAAAACCTGACTCATCTTCCTTCCCAAGTTTCACCGTAATATAGGCCGGGTCTTCAATAATTTTGAATGAAGGGTGTAATTCATCCAGGTTTCTTGTAATTAGGTGTTGCAGCAGCCGGCTCACCTCAACACCGCGATCAAGCTCTTTACGTTTATTGACCCGTAATGAGTTTGTTATTTTTACCGGGATCGAAAATTTATACATGTACTGTGCATTTTGGTGATATACCGTCCGAATCGAAGAAGTTGGATAAAACTTCCGCCCTCTTGGTCCTAAATAGGAAATCCCCCCAGATTGAATCTGTTTAAGAATTTCCTCCCTGCCCAACAATTTTCTTGCCTGTAAAGGGTGGACTGGAACCAATGAATAATTATCTTCCCTGCAATACATCTTCTTAAAATTTTCCGTGATGAATGTATCCCTTTTTAATTCTTCTTTTATAAGACTTGTCGCTGATTGAGGCAGAATCGAGTCTTCTTCAATTAATTCTTTTTTCACTCGAAAATAATGAATCTGAAAAGAACCTTTTCTTTCGGGAGTGAAGATATATTCCTCATGTTCATCAATTCCCTGCCTGCTTTTTGGGGTTGGATGAGTCTGGTGACCGATTAAAAGCGACTGTTCAGACTGTAGAAACGTTTTTTCTGACTGGTAACATTCATCCAGATTATCACTGCGCTGTGAGAAGATTCCTTTCATCGTTTGATAGCTTAAAATCGTTCTAAGCATCAATTCCTCTGACTGAATTGGTTTGGCAGACATCTCCGCTAAATCTTTTTGCAGGTATAAAATTAAGGTTACAAAATCAAGCTGCTTTACTTCAGATTTTTGTACCTGATAGTACATATTAGAAGAAAACAAATGACGACCTGTCATAGATTTATATCGGACCGGCACATATAACGTGACGGACAGGCTCATTAAAGGGATAACAAGAACATATTCATGCTTCTTATCAATTGGAAGTGCTTCTTGCCTGGCATCCTTCCATACACCCTTACCTGTTTCTTTAATATAGCAATTTATTAGATTCTGCATTGTTAAATGATTAGTAGTGTGCGGAATATTCATAGATTTCCTCTCCTTTCTCTATTTCAATTTCCCTTCCAATTTGTTTGATTCTCTCAATATGTTTCTCCATCAGTTCAAACGTATTTAAAGGGTTTAACATCGTCAGTTTTAAGTACACTTTCCCACCTTGCTTTGTTTTTGCCATGATAAGTCCCCCCACCTGATAGAAATAGCGTTGCAGTTCAAGATTGATTTGATCTGCAAAAAATGAATCTTCACCATTTTCCGGGACATAGCGGAATAACAACGCATTCAGCATTGGTTCATTATGAACCTCAAAGTTTTGTTGCAATAGTAATTGCCGTGTTCCTTGAGCCAAATTAATTGTATAATCAACCATTTGACCGAACCTTTCAGTACCAAGTAATTTAAAAGCCATTAGAATCTTTAAGGCATCAAAGCGTTTTGTAGTTTGAGTGCTTTTTTCAACAAGATTGACAAGTCCTCTTTCCTGATCTTCTTCAGGATTTAAATAATCGGCATGGTATTTAATATGTTGAAACGATTGTTTGTTTTTAACAAAGAACGCCCCGCAACTTATGGATTGGAAATAGAGCTTGTGGAAGTCAATTGTTATCGAATCAGCTTCCCACATATAATCAAGAAGATGCCGATAGTGATGAGAAAACAATACGGCTCCCCCATATGCTGCATCTACATGCATCCACAGACTATACGTATCAGCCAGATCTGCGATTTCTTTCAGGTTGTCTACACTGCCAAAATCAGTAGTTCCGGCGGTAGCAACTATCGCAAAAGGTATTAGACCTTGTTGTTCTAACTGGTGGAGTTTTTCTCTTGCATCCACCGGACAAAGCTGATGCTGGTCGTTTGTTTTAATTTTTATGACGGAATCACACCCCAGTCCAAGTTGTGCGGCTGATTGCTGTACAGTAAAATGCGCATGCTCTGAACATAGAATCCGCAGTTTACTTGCTTCAGTCGGAATGCCATACCTTGGTACATTGACAGAAAAATGGGATTCACATGCATGATTGCGGGCAAGCAGCATTCCCATGTAGTTGGACTGTGTTCCCCCGCTGGTAAACACACCATCTGCATTCGAATGATAGCCAATTTTACTGATAAAGTGTCTAATAACTTCTTCCTCAACATACGTAGCCGCTGGACTCTGATCCCACGAATCCAAAGACTGATTCAGTGCATTAATGATTACTTCTGCAGCAATTGATGGAATCATTGGCGGACAATGAAGATGTGCCATCGCTGAAGGATGTGAAATCCATAATGAATGTTTCACAACTTCATGAATATCTGTCATCACACTCTCCATAGGTTGCCCTTTTGCAGTCATGTGGGTTACTTCTTTCGCCATATTCTTTATTTCTTCCCGCGAGGTACCGGAAAAAGGTTTATCGACCCCGGTCATTTCATTTGCAATAATGCTGACCGAGCTGTCGATTAATTTCCGGAACATTTCACCACTTTGTTCGCCCGGACAAAGAAACCATTGCTCAAAATTTAATGCTGAATGATTCGTATATGTACCGTCCAAAAACAAAGGTATTCACTCCTTTTGCGTTTCGTTTTAATTGATAATGATTTTCATTATCAACTTAATTGATAACGGTTCTCAATGTCAATAACTTTTGTGAAAATTAATTCGATGTACCTAAAATGGAGCGTTTGAAAAAATCACATTAAAATCAGTACTTATTTTTGGAACGACACATAATTTCGGCAATCAAATTATCCACAATCATAAACAATTTTCCACCAAAAAAAGGTGAGCATCATATGCCCACCTTTCAATTATCTTACTTTTTCTTTTTTGTGTCAGGTTAGTGTTTTTTACCTAGGACAAATTATTTTTTACAAATTGCAACGCTTCCTCCACATGCCCGTCCACTTTCACTTTTCGGAATTCCTTTTGAATATTGCCGTCCGGATCAATGATAAATGTGGAACGTTCAATACCGTAGTACTCTTTACCGAAGTTTTTCTTTAATTTCCAGACTCCGTATTTTTCGGCTGCATCATGATTCTCATCGGCCAGCAGCAGAAAAGGAAGATCATGTTTCTCAATGAACTTCTGGTGCTTCTCAATCGGATCCGGACTGACTCCTATAATGATTGCATCCAGCTCACTAAAGCTTTCCTGTGCGTCACGGAATTCACAAGCTTCTGTCGTACACCCCGGTGTCATATCTTTCGGATAAAAATACAGAACAACGGACTTTCCTTTAAAATCGGACAGACTTACTTCGTCGCCGTCCTGATTCTGCAGTGTAAAGTCAGGTGCTTGTTTGCCAACTTCAATACTCATACATTTATCCCTCCATCCAAATTTCCGTTACCTCCACTATAGCATATCCATTTATCTGTCTCTATCACGCTGATTGGATTGCACTAGTCTGAGAACGAATGCGGTTGGAAGGATATAGCCGACCAGTGCCTGGATAAGCGCAATCAGCCTGCCAATGCCAATAGGTGTAATATCCCCATAACCAATTGTCAGCAGGGTAACTCCGCTGAAATAAAGGGAATGAATCAAAGAACCAATGATACTGACATCCCGAAGTTCCCCATTTTCCACAAGCAAAATCCGGTTAATGGACAAGATAAAATAAATCAATCCAAACCCGATAATAACGGTAAAATACACAATCAGCAATGTATAAAAAATTTCCGCAGAAAACCTGCTCTCCCGCATCTTTAGATATATACGATGTTTTCCCCCGCGAATAAATTGCACGATACTTCTTACAATGATTCCGCATATGCCAAAAATGAAAACCCATGATAATATCCCCATAATATATCCCCCGCTCATCGTATACATATGCTTATCCAACCATTAATTTGCCAAATTCTTATAAAATCAGGAATCCGGAAATGTGCTGATGGCTCTTTTTTGATATAGTAGAAAGTGGTTTATTAATAGAAAAAGCACGTTATCAGGAGGCATTATAGAATGGATTTTTCAGAATCAAAGGCATTACATACAGAAGCATTGGAACATATTGTGGGCGGGGTAAACTCACCATCACGGGCATATAAAGCAGTCGGCGGTGGTTCTCCGGTTTATATGGAACATGCCAAGGGAGCATACTTCTGGGATGTGGACGGAAATAAATATATTGACTACCTCGGTGCATATGGACCAATCATAACCGGCCATGCCCACCCGCACATTGCCGAGGCTATTTCCAATGCCGCAACGAACGGGGTATTGTATGGTACTCCGACCCGGCTGGAAAACGATTTTGCCAAAATCCTTAAATCGGCAATCCCGTCCTTGGAGAAGGTAAGGTTTGTTAATTCGGGAACAGAGGCCGTTATGACAACAGTCCGCGTTGCCCGGGCCTATACTGGCCGCAACAAACTAATCAAATTTTCCGGCTGCTACCACGGTCATTTTGATTCGGTGCTGGTTGAGGCCGGTTCCGGACCAGCAACACTTGGGACACCGGATTCTGCAGGCATTCCAGAATCGGTTGCCGCTGATGTCATCACAGTTCCATTTAATGACCTTGATGCATTTAAAACCGCTGTCGAACGCTGGGGTGACCAGATTGCAGCCGTTTTGGTTGAACCGATTGTCGGTAACTTCGGAATAGTTGAACCTGGAGACGGATTTTTGCAGGCTGTAAATGACATTACCCATAATGCCGACGCACTTGTCATTTACGATGAAGTCATTACCGCATTCCGTTTTACGTACGGAAGCGCCCAGCAAGTATACGGCATTGAACCGGATATGACCGCAATGGGCAAGATTATTGGCGGCGGATTGCCAATCGGTGCATACGGCGGACGCAAAGATATTATGGAACAGGTTGCCCCACTGGGACCGGCTTATCAAGCGGGAACAATGGCCGGCAACCCAGCTTCCATGGCAGCGGGAATTGCCTGTCTGGAGGTTTTACAAGCAGAAGGTGTTTATGAAAAACTGGACGCACTTGGCAAACAACTGGAAGAGGGCATTCTGAAACAGGCATCGGTGCATGAAATTCCAATCACGCTCAACCGATTGTGTGGCGCGCTGACCGTTTACTTTGGTGACGGCAAAATTTCCAGCTATGAACAGGCTGAAGCAAGTGATGGGGAAGCATTTGCGGAATTTTTCCGCCTTATGCTGGAGCAAGGCATTAATCTTGCGCCATCCAAATATGAAGCATGGTTCCTTACAACAGAACACACGAAAGCGGACATCGAGCAAACCATCGAAGCAGCCGGCAACGCGTTCCGTGCTATGTCACAGAAGTAAATCAAACGATTGATCAAGGGCACTCTCCTTCATTGGAGGGTGCTTTTTTATTACGGAAGCTGTGATAGCAGGACTGCAATTTAACTCTGGTAAACCCTCTTTTTTACTTCAAACACAAAAGCTCCTCCGCTATGGTGCGGAGGAGCTTTTCATTACATTTCGATATAATCCGGATTGTCCAAGTTCTGCACCTGGTACAAATCATAATAACTTCCTTTTCGGGCCATCAGTTCCGAATGTGAACCGATTTCCTGAATTTCGCCGTTTTCAATCACAACGATACGGTCAGCATGCGTGATTGTTGCCAGCCGGTGTGCCACAATAAACGTCGTCCGATCAGATGCCAGTTTTTCAACAGCTTCCTGAATCGTGTGTTCACTTTCCAGGTCAAGGGCTGAGGTTGCTTCATCAAAAATCAGGATTGGCGGGTTTTTCAAAAAGACCCTTGCAATGGCAATGCGCTGTTTTTGACCGCCGGAAAGCTTAACCCCGCGCTCACCGACCAAAGTGTCATAACCATGTTGCAGATCCATAATGAAATCATGTGCATTGGCAGCTTTAGCTGCTTCAACCACCTCTTCGTCCGTCGCATCCGGTTTACCCATTCGGATGTTCATAGAGATGGATTCACTGAACAATGTATTATCCTGCAACACCATTCCAATGTTATCACGCAATGAACGTGCTTTGACATCACGAATATCAATGCCGTCAACTTTAATGGAACCTTCTATTACATCGTAAAATCTTGGAATCAGACTGATTAATGTAGATTTACCACCGCCGCTCATACCGACAAAAGCGATAGTTTCGCCTTCTTTCACATTCAAACTGACATGTTTCAGCACATCTGGTTCAGCTTCTTCATATTGGAAGGAGACATTTTCAATATCAATCTTTCCGTTCACACGCCCAAGCTTTTTGGCATTCTCTTTATCGATAATGTCATACTTCTCATTCATCAGTTCGAATACCCTGTCAATCGATGCAACAGACTGTGTCAAAACCGTTGAAGAGCTGATAAGACGTCTCAGCGGACTGTACACCCGCTCCATATAACCGACAAATGCAACCATAGTCCCCATAGTCAAGTTGCCGCTAATGACCAAATATCCGGCCACCGCAATAACCAACAAAGGCGCCAGGTCTGTAATGGTATTCATGACAGCAAATGTTTTGGCATTCCAATTCGTATGATTTAAGGCCTTTTGCAGGAAGTTTTCATTCCGCACGTCAAACTGGGACTGTTCATATTCTTCCAGAGCAAAGCTGCGCGTTACCGGAATTCCCTGTACCCGTTCATGCAAGTGCCCCTGCACTTCAGCAAGTGACTGGGAACGCTCACGTGTCAGGCGACGCAGTCTTCCGTAAAAAAACTTTACCGAGAAACCATAAAACGGGAATAAAATAATAGCCACCAGCGTCAGAATCGGATCCATCGTCAGCATAATGATAATTGCGATTAGAATTGTAATCATATCAAGCCATATGTTCATTAACCCCGTAATGACAAAAGTTTTCGTTTGTTCGACATCATGTATTACCCGGGAAATAATTTCGCCGGTTTTTGTCTGAGAATAGAACCGAAGACTTAATTTTTGAATGTGATCAAACAGTTTATCCCTTATGTCATACAGGATTGTGTTCCCAACCCACTGTGCGAGATACTGTCGAAAATATTCAATCGGCGGACGCAGCACAAGAAAAATAACAAATGCTCCACCCATTAGCCAGAACAGATGATTTAATTTTTCAGCGTCCGACATATTATCCGCATTGATAATATCATCTATGACATATTTCAAAATGAGCGGCAGCATCAAAGGGATTGCAAATTTGGCAATTCCGACAAGAACCGTCCAGAAAATCTTCCATTTATACGGTTTTACAAATGTTAAATACTGTTTAATACTGCTCATTACGTCGCATCCTTATATAATATATTTCGAAAAGAAAAGCCCTGCTACATGAGTAACAAGGGACATGAAATTCAAGTACATATTGCATTATAAATTGTTCTGCTGCCATATTCAACGAATTGGATTATTATCGGTAAGTTAAGTACCGTTCATACCATTGATCAACAAAGTCAGGCGCAAATGGTCCCTTTCTCTGTCTCACCCAGTGAATTAAAATGCGTACGTTTTTCCACAGGATACCATTAAGCACTTCCGGATAGTTCATCGCCGCTTTATGCACTTCGTACTCATCTTCATCCAGCAAATCCCATGTCATATCCGGATAAACCTTTACATCCAGGTCATAATCTATGTACTTCAGTGCTTCATGGTCAAAAATAAATGGAGAGCTGATATTGCAGTAGTAATAAATCCCATCCGTACGCAGCATACCAATAACATTAAACCAATATTTTGAATGAAAATAGCTAATGGCCGGCTCTCGTGTCGTCCACGTTCTCCCATCGCTTTCTTTTACAGGAGTTTTATCATTGGCACCGATCACAATTGTTTCGGTTCCCTTTAATACAAGGCTGTTTTCCCATATACGGTGCAAATTACCATTATGTTTATAGCTTTGAATTTGCAGTACCGATCCTGCTTGCGGACTAACCATTATATCGTCCTTTCTTTTAATTAGAGCGAAAAGTTTGTCCTTCTATTATATCGGTATCCATATAATTTATAAAGCAATACTCCCTGATATTTCCTTTTTGACAGGAATGATGGTCTGAAATCCTAATCAAAAGAGCCCCCTGAGGAAGGGAGCTCTTGATTGCTTAAAATCGGGGATAGGCAAGTTACTTCTTGCTTTGCTGAGATTTTTGATTCTGTTTTTTAACTTGTTGCGCGTTTGTTTGTTCGGACGCAAATTCAGTACCGTACTGACCTTGCCCTTGAGCTGCTTGTTGGTTTTGTTTTTTCACTTGCTCAACGTTTGTACCAGCAGCTGACTTTTTAGGTTGTTGTTTAGCCATCAGTATCACCTCCGCAAACCTTAATTTCTCCAATATGGATGTTCTTATCCAAATTATTGGGAAGAAAACTTAACCTCTATTGGATTTAAATGGAAACTGGGACTGCGAATCGTGATGTGACCTGGCTCGCGCGAGTTTGGTGGGTTGTTGCGCGATATTTTGATTTATTGCGCGACTTTACCGTTTTGCCGCGCGAATTATGATTCGCGCACGTATTTCATCATTTTCTGATGTGATACCGGGAATGGAAAATCACGCAATTCATCGTGCGAAACAAACCGGATACGTCCATCATTAACCTCTTCTGCATCGGTATCTGCTTCCATAATCTCAAGCTGCCAGATAATGTGTGAAAACACATGCTTCAGCTTGCCTTTCTTTTCAGTTAGCTTAATTTTTAAACCGTATTCCATCTGAATCCAGTTCTCCATATGATCCATACCGATTTCAGCTGCCGGAACCATGGGAAATTGATATAAATTGGCGAGCAATCCTTCATCCGGACGCTTTTCGATCACGTATTGATTATGTTTATTACGAATCAGCAACACCACATATGGAATTTTCTTCTGTTTTTTTGCTTTCGATTTAACAGGCAAATCTTCCTCGATTCCCTCTGCAAAAGCCTTGCAATGTTCCTGCACCGGACAAAGCATACACATCGGTGATTTGGGCGTGCAGACCAAAGCTCCAAGTTCCATAATCCCCTGATTAAAGGATGACGGATCTTCATTTGAAATTAATTCATGTACATATGTTTCAAATTCTTTTTTTACTTTTGGCTGTGCAATATCGTCTTCGATTTTCAAAACACGGGACAGTACACGCATTACGTTGCCGTCCACTGCCGGAACAGGCTGGTTGAATGCAATGGAAAGGATGGCACCTTTTGTATAAGGACCGACACCTTTTAATGATCCAAGTTCTTTTTCATTTGCCGGAACTACCCCTTCATATTCGCTTGCAACTTCCCGCACGGCGTTTTGCAGATTTCTTGCGCGGGAATAGTAACCAAGACCCTCCCACATTTTCAGGACATCCTGCTGATCAGCATTTGCCAAATCGAATAGTGTAGGATATTTCTCAATAAATCGTTTAAAATATGGAATAACCGTATCTACCTTCGTTTGCTGAAGCATGATTTCGGAGACCCATACTTTATACGGATCCTGGTCTTTTCGCCAGGGAAGATCCCGTTTGTTCGACTGATACCAATCGATTAAATCATGCTGAAATGATGGAATATCTATGTTATGAAATGCTTTATCGTTCATGTTGAAACATCCTTTATGATACAATTATAGAACTGAAACGGTTTTCGACAAAGCGCAGATTTTGTCGAATTGTTCTGAGGAGGACCTTGACCTATGGATACCGGAACCCATATTGTTATGGGAATTGCGCTCGGTGGACTGGCAACGCTTGATCCCGCCGTCCAGAATGATCCTGTCCTGTTTAATGCAGTGCTTGCAGGGACCATTGTGGGTTCGCATGCACCTGACTTTGATACGATCTTAAAATTAAAAAATAATGCTGTATATATCCGGCACCACCGCGGTGAAACCCACTCCATACCCGCTGTTCTCATGTGGGGTGTATTGATTGCCGGGATCATTCATGTGTTTGTTCCCCAAGTTAATTTCCTGCATTTGTGGGCCTGGACTTTCCTGGCAGTTATTCTCCATGTGCTGGTGGATATACCGAACGCGTATGGGACCCAGGCATACCGTCCATTTACCAATAAATGGATTGCAAAAGGATTTATTAATACATTTGATCCGTATATCTTCTTTCTCCATGTTGCCGGAATCATCGCTTGGCTGCTTGGTGCAAATCCGGGTTACACGTTTTTAATTATCTATACTGTCATTATTTTGTATTATATAAAACGGTTCATTGACAAACATGAAATTGTCCGAAAAATAAAGGACTATTTCCCCGATACAACCCAGATTGCAACATCCCCGACCATTAAGCAAAACGAGTGGCGGGTTGCTATTACGACGATAGATAAATTTTATGTAGGTTCGGTTAAAAATGGACACATTGAAATCGTCGATGAATTTCAAAAAATCCCTTTGCCGGAAAACGACCTGATGGAAATAGCAAAAGATGATAAAAATGTTTCGGCATTTCTGTCGTTCTCCCCTGTATACCGATGGGAAATCAATGACTTCGACGATTTTACCGAAGTGCGGTTTATTGATTTACGATACAGATCCAATCAATACTATCCATTTGTTGCTGTCGTACAAATTGATGACAACATGCGAAAAATGACTTCATACACCGGCTGGATTTTTTCCGAGCACAAACTCCAGCGCAAACTGGATGTTGGCGACAATCCAATTTAAGCAAAAGCACGAGGCTGGGACAAACGTGTTTTATCCATTGTAAAATTCGAACAACCTATTGGAAAATGGGGCGAATAACTGCTCCGGAAATTCCCAATTGTTCGTCTTTTGAATCACGCGTTTTCTGATATATCCCAGCCTCTGTTGTTTATTGTGCCGTTGAGAAAGTAAAAAGCTTTCACCTTTCTATTCGGCCTTATCACCAAGCAATGAAATGGGAATCGCTTCTTCTTTTTCATATGTTTCATTCAAAAGGTTAATACGGTGTCCCCACGCGAAAACACCATTAATATAATTTATTTTAAAACGATGTCCCGGATCTCCCTTCATTGCATGGATATCGTGTGCATGAAAATCATCCGGGTTCAACATATATGCCATGGCAACTTGCATTTTCCGCTCATTAATGGCGACTTCACTTATGTTTCCAACCTGCTCAGCCTTCAGCGCTTTTTCTTTAAATTTCCCGACTTCTTCCCTCAACTGCTCGATTGAATAATCACTGTATCGGTAATCCATTATAATTACTCCCTTCTTCAACAGTTTACATTTTACCAATAGTTTAGGAGAATGGAAATAATGATACTCATATATTTAGGAGGAAAATTGTATGCCAACTGTAGCAATTACTGGGGCTGGAAGTGGTTTGGGACGGGCACTTGCCCTAAAATATGCCAAAAATGGCTATAAAATTTTTTTACTGGGCCGAACCGATACGAAATTACATATTGTTCAGCATGAAATCATCCGTGCTGGCGGGGATGCGGAAGTTATCCTATGTGACGTGCAGGAAAAAGCTTCTGTCAGCATTGCCTTTCAGCAAATTGGTAAGCTCGATGTCGTCATTAACAATGCTGGGGTCGGTATTTTTGGACCTGTGGAAGATTATACAATAGGTGATATCGAACACACATTAAACACTAACATTAAAGGTGCCATACTGACTGTTCAATCAGCCCTGCCACTGATTAAAGCGAGGAATGGGCGCATTCTGACCATTATTTCAACTGCGGGACTGCGGGGGAAAATAAATGAATCCATTTACTGTGCAAGCAAATTTGCATTGAAAGGATTTACGGAAAGTTTACAAAAAGAATGGGAGAATGAGCCTATTTCGATTACAGCCGTGTACATGGGAGGCATGAACACACCATTCTGGGACAACTCAGAACATGTGAAGGATGCTTCAGGGCTGAAAGGACCCGAACCGGTAGCCGAACAGATTTTTCAGGAAGATGATGGTCGAAAAGAAATTTATGTTGATAAATAAACTTCCATTCAGTTGGCATCCTTTCTCATGAAAGTTCCACTGAAATTCATCCTATTATCACGTTTTCAAATAGGGTATCCTAATTTCATAATGGGATACCCTAAATTCCTTATTCATATAAACTGATTTGCGCACTTCTTTTTCCGAAATCAACATTTGAATAATAGGCGTTCCTCACCAGCAGGTTCGGACCAAGACACTTAACAGCAGGGCAATGACAATTTAAGCTTTGGGCTGTTGGAGAATCCATCCATTTCGAATATGCAGCAGGGAGCGAGGTGTCCTGTATATTACCCAATGAAGGTTCATCACCAAAGTCTGTCACAATAATATCCCCGGTAAAAATATTTACATTTAATCGGGAGCGGCCATCCGGATCATTACGTACACTTACATTCTTCGTTTGATACAGCCTTTTTAATAAATCCTGATCTTCTTGTGACAAACTGCATGGATAAAAAGGCAATGTTCCAAACATCATCCATATATCTTTGTACTGGTGATTAAGAAGCCTGTTAATTGCTATACGAATTTCATCCAGCTCCAATGTTTCCAATGTGCTGGCAAAATCGACAGGGTACATCGGGTGAATCTCATGTCTTGCACAGCCCATCTCGCGCACCTGATCATGAATGTGTTCCAGAAATGGGAAGGTCCGTTTATTCAGCATCGTTTCCGCCGAAACCATCACACCATCCTTTGCGAGACGCTGTGAATTATCAATCATACGTTCAAAAAACTTTTTACGATTTTCTTCTGAAGGTTTTCGCTCCATTTTAGCAAAACCGGTTTCCATAAATTCTTCAACCGTTCCCCAGTTATGAGAGATATGTAATACATCCAAAAAAGGAATAATTGATTCATACCTGTTATAAGGCAATGTTAAATTTGAATTCATCTGTGTTTTAACACCACGGCTGTGAGCATACTTTAATAGCGGGATAACATGGTTCCGAATTGATTTCTTATTCATCATTGGTTCCCCGCCGGTAATGCTAATCGTGCGCAGATGGGGTATTTCATCAAGCCGCTTCAGTATTAGGTCCATCGACAGTGATTCTGGATCCCGGGATTGCAAAGTATAGCCAACAGCACAATGTGCACAGCGCATATTACATAAAGTCGTTGTCGTAAATTCAACATTCGACAACTTCATTTCTCCATGTTCTTCAACATCCATATACGCCTCCCAAGGATCATTGACTGGTGACAAAGTTTGTGTGTTCATACTTGTTGTCAATTAAGAAACTCCCTTTCAAATGAGGTTATGCTATTTTCATCGTTATGGGATAAATACCATAAAAATGACCCTTCATTATTTTAGCATACAGAATTAGTGTTAAGGACCAGTTTCCCGCTTCAGGATTTTCTGGACAGCATGCGGCGTTTACGGTTTTCTTTCCGAACAGGTGCAGAATCAAACCACTCCTGCTCCTCTTCTGAAACCGGGTAAACCTGTGGAACCGGAATCGGTTTACCGGTACCATCCACCGCAACCATTGTTAAAAAAGATTCGGTGGTCAATTGTTCGGTATGGTGAATCAAATCATGTGCCGTCACTTTGACAAATACCTCCATCGAACTGTTGCCGGTATATGTTACGTACGCTTCCAGTGTTAAGGAGTCCCCGACCTTGGCGGATGAAAGAAAATCAACGGAATCGATTGAAGCCGTTACGACAGCACTTTTGGCATGTTTCATTGATGTAAGCGCGGCGATTTCATCAATATAAGCCAGTACTTTTCCTCCAAAAATGGTATCCAAATGATTGGTGTCGGGCGGGAGCACAAGTCGTGTTTGCAGTGTTTTTGTATTACCGATTGCTATTTTTTCCATTTGTTAGCCTCCTTGATGATGTATCATTCCTGTCACGTTGAAAAATACTTTTTTTTACCCGCACAGGCAGATATCAACCCTCGTTGGAAAGAATCGACCTTCAATCGCTGTTATCAACCATTATGGGCAGGATATCAACCTTCATCGGCGGTATATCGACCTTCACTGGACAGGAATCAACTTTCAACGTGAAATATCAACCTTCACAGACAGAAATCGTTCTTCACTTCAAATACCTGAAAGCATGTAACAATCTTCTTAACGTCATTAAAACAATAAAAAAAGCCCTCTCATTGAAGGCTTGTGGTCACAGATTGCACGCATAGCTGAACTATGCGGATATTTGCGCAACACCCTCCTATCTCCCGTAGGAAAATAATGTTCTTCCTTATGGCAGGCTTCCTGGCTTAGCATCATTGACATTCTCTGTTTCCTTCCCGTTCCAATTGAACAGTGGATAGCCGACTATTGGACAGTCGGTGTTATAGAGATGTCTCAGCAATACAGTGGCGGGACCGCGTTGGATTTCAACCAACTTCCCTTTTAAACTTGTTTTCACAAGGTCACCATAAGGCATCCTATTAAATTTTCACGTTCACACTTATTTTATCATATTTGTTCAATCTGCATCAGATTTCATCCTGTTCTTCAAGGAACTGATTGATTAGATCGATGGAAAAGCCTTTCCGATAAAGTCCTTCTTTCACTTTTCCCTGAAGTTCGTATCCTGAAAGTTTCTGACGGTGTTTATGAAGCAATTTCTCACCCTGTTTAACCAGTGCATTCCATTCCGCATCAGTATCCTTCATTTCATCCACATCTGCCAGTACATCTTGAATCACATCCCGTGTAAAACCTTTTTGCATCAAAGTTCCCTGCAGTTGCTGCACCTGCTGTTTAAATGATTTACTCTTGCTGGCTGTCAATTTTTTGCGGACCCATTTTTCAGCGCGGGCATATTGAATCTCGTACGTGTACAAATCGACTGCTTCAGCAGCAAGTTGCGGGGAAACTCCTTTTTCCATCAGTTCTCTTTTAACCAGCATTGGGCCTTTACGTGTTGTATCAATACGGGTTCGGACAAACGCTTCCGCAAACTGCCGGTCATTAATCAACTTTTCCTCCGTTAACTGCTTCATGATTTGCGTTATATGTTCATCATCCACTTCTTTTTTAACCAGGTAATCATAAATTTCTTTTTTTGTCCGCATCCGATAGCTTAAAAAATTGATAGCAAGGGTATATGACTTATGTAATGTATCTTTTTGGACAAGTGTAGCGATCATCGATTCATCCAATTCAAGGTGTTTACGCAGCTTGTACGCTATCAGGACGGATTCATCTACACTGAAGCCATATTTTTCACCATGGCCGTCATCCAGGAAGATATTATAACGATTCTTACGTTTTTGTTGAGTGGTGATCCGGGAAATCTTTTTCATTGATTTCTCACCCCCTTTCCCTTTATAGTAACGAAAAAAATTCCTGGACACCACCGTAAGAATCGGTATACTGAAAGTCAATAATGGAAAATAAACTGTACTGAATCCGTTATTGAAGGAGTGAATAATCATGAACGTACTCATTACCGGCGGAACCGGTTTTGTTGGACAACACCTCACGAAGGCATTAACAGATAAAGAACATCATGTTTACATATTAACCCGCTTCCCCGACAGGCATCAGGACACAGAAAATACTGTATTTATCGCCTATGATCACCCGGTATCACAGCTGCCGAATATTCATAGTGTGGTGAACCTTGCCGGTGATTCCCTGTTCGGTTATTGGTCAAGCCGGAAAAAAGACTCCATCCGCAACAGCCGTATGGAAACAACCATGGCTGTCATGAACCTTGTTAAAAATATGGATATAAAACCGGATGTGTTTATCAGCGGATCTGCTGTCGGATTTTACGGAATGTCCGAAGATTTAATGTTTACGGAACAAACTACTGTCCAGGGACGTGATTTCCTGGCCAAGGTCGTCTCAGAATGGGAAAAAACAGCGAGCCAGGCTGAAACGATGGGGATTCGTACAATTTATTCCAGATTCGGTGTCATTTTGGGTGAAGGCGGTGCATATCCACTTATGCGCATGCCTGTGAAAATGTATGCCGGCGGAAAAATCGGTAATGGAGAACAGTGGATGTCATGGATTCATATTAAAGATGCAGTCCGGCTTCTGCTATTTTGCCTGTTCAATGATCATATTTCCGGACCGGTTAATTTCACGGCACCGGAACCGCGGCGCAACAAGGAGTTTATGAAGGAACTCGCAAACATTCTCAACCGTCCATATTGGCTGCCGGCACCCGCATCCATAATGACTGCGGCCCTCGGTGAAATGAGCCAGCTTATCACGAAAGGTCAATACGTGCTCCCCGGAAAAGCATTGGAGCATAATTTTCAGTTTGCTTATCCAACACTAAAAACGGCACTGACACAGTTAGAAAAAGAGAATCGTATAAATTAGCAGCCTGTGGATAATCCTATTGATAAAGTGAGGGATCCAGATGAAGGAAAAAAATAAGAATCATCGTGAAAAAGTTTTATCCAAAACGCAAGAGGTGCTTTATCAAAGGGAATTCAAGCAGGCAGATCGCGTATATAATCAGCTTTCCCAAAAAGGAAACCGCCGTTAAATCAGGCTGGTTTCCTTTTTTGTTCTGTTATAAACAAGTTTTATCCACAATTTATCATAAATTGTGCATAACAAGAAGGAAGCTTTCCACAGCTACATCACTTATCAACAACCGGATTGTGTATAAATTTCCTTCCGCCTGTGGGTTTTGTGGATACTCAAAAAAACAGCTTTTAAAGTAGCGCTTTGTATGTGGATAAACGTGTGGATGATTTTTTTACTTTTCAATAGAACTTTTTTATGATTTAGTTCGTATATAGACTTGTATCGGAAAGGAGTGACATTTAAGTGGAGGAAGTGAATTTACTTTCAGAAATCAACTGGGCGGTTATAGCACCAATTCTCATCATTCAATTTATCCTATTTATTGTTGCACTGGTTGATGTGATTCGCATTGAAAGAACTAACGGACCAAAATGGATGTGGGTGCTTATTATTCTGTTTATCAATATCATTGGGCCGATTGTCTATTTCATTTTTGGAAGGAGACAGCAGTAATGGCGTTGCTTACGGTAAACAATTTGACGAAACGATACGATGATAAATTGGCGGTTGATCATATACATTTTCAATTTGATCCAGGCAAATGCATCGCTCTGATCGGACCAAATGGCGCCGGTAAAACGACAACATTGCGCATGCTGTCGGGATTAATTAAACCGACAAGCGGAGATGTGTCGTTTGCGGGCACAATGCAGAGCGATGACATCCGCAAATATATTGGTTATCTGCCGCAGTACCCGATTTTTCACACTTGGATGACCGGAAAGGAATTCCTTGTTTATGTCGGAAGGCTTGCCCGTTTATCGAAAACCGATGCTGCCGAACGTGCGGAAACTTTACTGCGGCAAGTCGGATTAAAGGATGCCGGCACCCGCCGGATTGGAAAATATTCTGGCGGCATGAGGCAGCGGCTTGGAATTGCTCAGGCGATTATCCACAGGCCAAAACTGTTAATGCTTGATGAACCAGTATCTTCGCTCGATCCGATTGGACGTCGGGATGTATTGACACTAATGGAAACGTTGAAACAAGATATGACTATTTTGTTTTCCACTCATATTTTGAGTGATGCCGATGAAATAAGTGACGAACTTTTATTACTTCATTCCGGTAAAATCATTGAATCCGGGTCGATGAATGAATTGCGTCAAAAATACCAGACATCCGAAATTGAACTGGAATTTCAGAATGACGCCTCCAGTTTTCAGAAGGAATTGAATAACCTGCCGTCCGTCGAGACCTGTTATGTGAAGAAAAATAAGGTATATGTGAGAGCAGAAGATATTTTACAGGCACGGAAAGCAATACTGATGCTCGCAGCAAGTGAAGACTGGCCGTTAACGTCTTATTCCATCAAACGCACTTCACTGGAAGATATGTTCATGAAGGCGGTGAACAGCTGATGCAATGGATAACGATTTTTCAGAAAGAACTAGTTGAAAATGTACGGAATGTGAAATGGGTATGGGTGCCGCTGGTTATGATTTTAATTGCAAGCTTAGATCCGATTTCAAACTACTATTTACCGCAGATCATAGATGCTGTCGGTGGAATGCCGGAGGGCACTGAAATAAAGCTGCCTGAATTTAAACCAGCTGATATTATTATGATGAGTTTATCGCAAATCAGCAGCATCGGAGTTCTCGTGATTGCGCTTATGTCAATGGGAACAATAGCCGGCGAACGAAAAAGCGGCGTATCTGAACTAATTTTGGTGAAGCCAGTTTCCTATGCCAATTATATAACAGCCAAATGGGCATCTGTACTGTTACTGGCGCTTATCGCCACAGGACTTGGAATTTTAGCGAGTTGGTATTATGTCAATATCCTGTTCGGCGAATTATCATTTGACATGCTGTTAAAAATTATTGTCTTTTACGGATTGTGGATCATACTTGTTGTATCGTTATCCATTTTTTACAATACACTGGTTAAAATCCCCGGACTGGTAGCTTTCCTGACGATTGCAACAATCCTTCTGATGAAGGCGGTCACGACAGTTTTTGCCCATCTGCTGGAATGGAGCCCGAACAATATTTCACGGTATATTCACGAAATGATTGTTTTCGGAAATATTCCATCCGAATTAACCGGAACATCAATCATCACAGCCGCCATGGTCATCATCCTGCTAGTGGCATCGATCTTTATTTTTAAAACAAAAGAAATGGCGGATTGAAAAAGGACTGGGGACAAAAAAAGTGTGATTCAAAAGACTAACAATTTGATGACTAGCGGAGGAAATATACAGAGACTCCGGCGGGAGGTAAGGCATAGGTGAGACACCGAAGTGCGTAAGCACAAGGGGGCTCACCAGCCGCCCGCGGAAAGCGAGGTATATTTCCGGAGCAGTTATTCAGTCCATTTCCCAATGTTCGGATTTTATAATGGATAAAACACTTTTGTCCCAGTCCTTTTAATTTTCAATCGTAATCCTTCTTAGGAAAAGGAAAGAAATGCAATACATGACAAGCCCGATGCCGATCATTTGATAGAAAAATGCTAGATCAATATCCGTAAAGAGATCGATAAAGAAATCAACAATCCAGCCTTTTGCGATGCTGATGAGCAATAGTATAACAAGAGCTCCTAAGAAGGATCCGCCGCCTGCAAAACCGTATTTGAAAAATATCAAACCGATGATAAACATGAACGCCAGGAACAGCAGCATAATTGATACATCAATTACAATCCGTGTATACCAAGTATTTTCCAAAAAGTACGCGAGATGCAAAAAGTTGAATGTATCAATCCCGGTAAGTTTGGCAAGACCATTAACGATTTCCTGCAAGACACTTGCTGCAACAGCCATGATTACGGAAAGAACGGTGAAAAATATTCCCAGGCTGACAAACAGATTTTTCCGTGTCGCGCCCATTTTAATTGCAAAGGGCACCGATTCCTTAACAGTTATAAATCCGAGGATTGCGCAATATACATAGATTGGTGCAGTTAATGTAAATGTCATAAATCCATCTTCAACAGTCGTCAAAAAATAAGCAAATGCCAGTGATACAATCAATATGCTCAGTAAAATTGTCCAGAATACCAGCATGGAATGGCGAATATCGGTAACAAAGAAGTAAAGCAGTCCTTTAATTTGTCGTCCCATTGGTTATGCCCCCTTTTTTTCGGTTAAGTGAATCATCAGTTCCTGTATTGGTACTCCCTCTGCTGTCAGCCCGGCTGACTCTGCCTGTTCCATGCGGCTATAGACATATGCTGTCATCATACCGGCAATTTGTTTTTTCTCAATGACTTCTTTTCCGGAAATAAATGCTTCCACTTCATCAGCTGCTCCTGAAACGGCACAGACACTGTTTCGTAATGCTTCCGCTTCTTCCTTCAAAACCAGTTTCCCATTCTGCAAAATCAAAATTTCTTCAAACATCAGACTGACTTCATCGATTAGATGGGTGGAAAAAATAATTATCCGCTTCTCCGTTTCATATTCTTCCAATAGAATCTCGTAAAACTTTTTCCGTGCTGCCGCATCAAGACCGATATATGGTTCATCAAAAATGGTAATTGGCGCCTTGCTTGCCAGACCGACGATAATACCAAGAGCTGATTCCATCCCTTTGGAAAGCGCCTTCACTTTGGCATTCAGATTCAGGTTGTATTCCCGGATTAATTCGTCCGCCAGTTTCTGATCCCATGTCGGATAAAAGTAAGAATAAATGCGAAGCACATTTTTAATCTTTAAGTCTTTTTTAAAGTTGTTGCCCTCTTTTATAAGGCAAATCGATTCCGTCAAACGCTGATTATCAAATGGATTCTCCCCATCAATCAAAATCTCACCGCTTGATGCTAAAATATGACCTGACAAAATATCCATAAACGTTGTTTTCCCTGCCCCATTCCTGCCAAGCAACCCGTATATTTTCGGTTCGGACAGTGTAAACGTGACATTTTCCAGTGCAGTAGTATCCTTATAGTTTTTCGAAAGATTTTTAACTTTTATTTTCATTTAATTACCCTCCCTCTTTACCATTTCCAATAATTCATCCTGACTGATGTTCAATTTGGTTGCTTCACTTTTTAACGGAAGCATAAAGGTTTCATAAAAGGTTTCTTTCCTTTTTCCCATTAGCAGCCTCTTGGCATTTTCTGTAACAAACATTCCCACACCCCTCCGTTTAACTAATATGTCCTCTGCCACCAGTTCATTTATTCCCTTCGCAGCTGTCGCCGGGTTAATCTGATAATATTTGGCGAACTCATTAGTGGATGGCACACGTTCCCCCGGCTTAACCGAACCATTGATGATTGAGTCTTCCAACTGCTCTTTGACCTGCTGAAATATCGGTTTGTTGTCATCCAATTGATTTTTCATATGAAAGCCCCTTGGTTATATGGTTAATTACTTATGTAACTAACCATATAACTAAATTCACTTTTTGTCAATGAGTTTTTTGAAAATTTTTAGAGTGCGGTGAATTTATGGGGGAAACGTTGATGTTCATTATGCGGGTATTGGCTTTCAGGCTTGGTATATCGACCTTTACTAAACAGGAAATCGACCTTCAACTTAGATATCGACCGTCTTGGATGAGATATCAACCTTCATGCCCGGTTATCGACCATCTTCTTATAGGTATCAACCTTCACGTCCGGGTTATCGACCTTCATCTTCCTGTTATCAACCTTCATGCCCGGTTATCGATCATCTTCTTATAGATATCAACCTTCATGCCCGGGTTATCGACCGGCTTCTTGCAGATATCAACCTTTATGCCCGGTTATCGACCGACATCCCCCTGGTATCAACCTTCACGCCTGGGTTATCGACCATCTTCTTATAGGTATCAACCTACCTTCAAAAATTAAAAAAAATACCCTGCACCATACAGCGTGCAGAGCATCTTTAATCTTCTCCAATTTTTTTATCCTCTGATTTAGGCAAGCGACCGGCTTTCTTGGCGGATTCACGCAGCAGGTATTCCACATGACTGTTGACACTGCGGAATTCATCCTTGGCCCAGGATTGTAAAATATCATATAGCTTCGGATCTATTCTCAGCGGGAAATTTTTCTTTTTAACCATGGAATCCCTCTACTGATACAGTGATCCTGTATTGACGACCGGCTGTGTACCGTGATCGGAAACAATGGAAACGAGCAGATTGTTGATCATCGCTACACGGCGCTCCTCATCCAGTTCTACAATACCATCCCGCTCGATTTGTTCGATTGCGTCCTGAACCATTCCGACAGCACCATCAACAATTTGTTTGCGCGCTGCAATAATTGCGCTTGCCTGCTGGCGCTGCAGCATTGCTTGTGCTATTTCCGTTGAATAGGCAAGGTGAGTGAGCCGTGTTTCGATAACTTCCACACCGGCAACAGTCAAACGCTCCTGAAGTTCTTTTGCCAAATGGTTCGATACTTCCTCGGCATTTCCCCTTAATGTCATTTCATCATCGGTAAATGTATCATACGGGTATTTCGTTGCGACCGCGCGAATGGCGGTTTCACTCTGGATTTCAACGAATTGTTCATAACGGTCTACATCAAAAACTGCCTTTGCGGAATCAACCACTTTAAAAACAATTACAGCCGCTATTTCGATTGGGTTACCATTCACATCATTGACTTTCAGGCGTTTACTATTGAAGTTGCGAACCCGAAGTGAAATCGTCTTACGAATGGAGAATGGAACTGTAATGACGATTCCCTCTTTCCGAATACTTCCCATGTATTTACCAAGGAAAATAACAACCACTGACTGATTCGGCTGGATTAAGGTGATGCCGCTTCCCAACGCAGCTGCAAGTATTAAACAAATAACCCCGAGTACGAAAAATTCCTGAAAAAAACCAAATACTGTTACGGCAAGCAATACGATGATAGCAACAATCCCGACAAATCCATTCATTACCCAGGCATCTTTTTCACGCATGGAATACACACCCTCCCCATTTCGATTTGATATATTCATGATATCATAAATGTTTATTTCTGTAAATAATTATCCAGCCTCAAATATACTGATTGGCGTTTTTTCGGTCAAAACCATATAACTGTTCCCATCAGAACGGATGGTTATATCACCGTAAACCGCAGTGGAATAGATATCAGCTTTAACCTTATCCAGATTATCAATCACCCGGTTTACCGGATGGCCAAAATCATTCTCTTTACCATAACTGATTACCGCGAGCTGCGGACTTACTTCTTTTAAAAAATCAATTGAGGTGCTTGTACTTGATCCATGATGAGCAATTTTAATAATCTCAGAATCAAGATTGTATTTTTTAATCAGCTGTTCTTCCTGTTTTTCACGTACATCGGCCATCAGCAAAAAGTCAATCTTTTTAAAACTGACCTGTAAAACGATGGATGATTCATTATTATCTTCTGTACCGCTGTGTGCGTTAAGAACCCTTATTTTGACGTGTGGATCCACGTTTACCAATTCGTTTTCTTCGGCAATCGTAACCGGAACTTTATAAAACAGGATCTGACTTATATATCTGGCATATGTCTTCGTTGTATACATTTTCCCTGAGTCAAGCAGTTGTTCTACCTCAACTGATTTCAGGATTCGCGGAAATCCACCAATATGGTCAATATCGGGATGGGTTGCAACGAGTAAATCAATCTCATCCACATCATGCCTTTCAAGAAAAGACACAACTTTATTTCCGGCATCGGGCGGTCCACCATCAATCAGTATATTTTTGCCGGAAGGAGTTTGAATCAGCATGCTGTCGCCCTGCCCAACATCGATAAAGTGCACATCCATCTTCGGCTGCTTATCCGCATGTATGTAGCCGGCTTGACCAGTCATTAAAAAAAATACCATGATTGTTCCTGACAAACATTTCAGCATGAACCGAGGCATGAATACCACCCTTTTTCCTAATGTGACAATATAGTTTTGCCATATTTTCGGGTAACTATCCCAAGTTATAAATTTTCTTTGTACGCCGGTATTTTTTGAAGGATTGATTTTTTCGTGGAAGGCTTGTATTTTAATCTGAAGGACTGTGTTTTCTGGCGAAGGCTCGTTTTTTGGTCTAAAAGACTGATTTAAAAAAGCCGCTGGTGCAGTGCACCAGCGGCTTTAATCCACTCAACTATTATTCGCTTTTTGCAACAACAATTTCACCATCATCAACATTTACCTGAACTGAATCAACAGTTTCTTCTTCCAGAATCAGGTCTGTGAGCTGATCTTCAATTTTATCCTGGATGACACGGCGCAGTGGACGTGCACCAAAGCGGCGGTCATATCCGAGTCGGACCAGTTCGTGTTTTGCCTCATCTGAAATAGTAATGTTAATATTGTTTTCTTCAATAGTCTCTTCAAGATCATGCAGCATCAGGTCAACAATTTCCATCAGATTATCTTCTGTCAGTTCATTGAAGGTAATGATGCTGTCAAATCGGTTTAGAAATTCCGGTTTGAAATATGCACTTAGGTTCTCCAGCGTTGATACGGATTCGTGTTCTGCTTTGTTGAAACCGACATTGATTTCTTTCACACCTGTTCCGGCGTTACTTGTCATGATGATGACCGTATCTTTAAAGCTTACTGTACGGCCATGCGAATCGGTCAAATGACCATCTTCCATGATTTGCAGGAACATGTTTTGTACGTCAGGATGCGCTTTTTCAATCTCATCAAGCAACAGGATTGAATAAGGATTGCGGCGCACACGTTCCGTTAATTGTCCTGCTTCCTCGTGGCCTACATAGCCTGGAGGTGAACCGATAATTTTAGACACGGCGTGTTTTTCCATATACTCACTCATATCAAGCCGGATCAGACTGTCCCGCGAGCCAAATAATTCTTCGGCGAGCGCTTTGGTCAGTTCCGTTTTACCGACACCGGTCGGACCAATGAACAGGAATGAACCGATTGGACGGTACTTGGATTTCAATCCGGCACGACTGCGGCGAACTGCTTTGGCAACTTTGTTAACCGCCACAGCCTGTCCAATTACTTTTGTGCCAAGATTCTCGGCAAGGTCTCTCATTTTTTCCTGTTCGTCTGTTGCCAGTTTCGTTACAGGAATACCGGTTTTTTCTTCCACAATCAATTGAATGTCGGAAACATCCACATCAATTACTTGTTCATCATCTTTTGCTTTATCAAGTTGTTTTTGCAGCTGGATTTCCTGATATCTCAGGTTTGCTGCACGTTCATAGTCTTCCTGTTCAGCAGCTTCTTCTTTCTCTTTCACAACATCATCAATTTTTTGCTGAATGGAATTCGAGTCTTTCTCAGCGTTGGCAAGATTCAATCGTGAACCAACTTCATCCATCAAATCAATTGCTTTATCCGGCAAAAAACGATCCTGAATATAGCGCTGTGACAAGGTTACGAATGCGTTAATCGCCTTGTCGGAATAACGAACCTCGTGGAATTTTTCGTAACGGTCTTTAATACCATTCAAAATTTGCACTGCATCTTCCACAGAAGGTTCTTTTACGATAATTGGCTGGAAGCGGCGTTCAAGTGCTGCGTCCTTTTCAATTTTACGATATTCCTTCAGTGTTGTTGCACCAATCAACTGCATTTCCCCGCGTGCAAGTGCAGGTTTTAGAATGTTACCTGCGTCCATTTGGGAACCTTCTGCAGTGCCTGCTCCAACTAATAGATGAATTTCATCCACAAACAGGATGACATCTGTACGTTCATGCAGTTCCTTAACAAGCTGTTTCATTCGCTCTTCGAATTGGCCGCGGACGCCTGTATTCGCAACAAGTGATGCAACATCAAGCAGATAAATTTCCTTATTCATCAGTTTGGCTGGAACATCGCCCTCCGTAATTTTCAGCGCAAGTCCTTCCGCAATTGCGGTTTTACCAACACCAGGCTCACCAATTAAAACCGGGTTGTTTTTATTGCGGCGGTTCAATGTTTCAATCACGCGTTTAACTTCATTGTCACGTCCGATAACCGGGTCAATCAGTCCTGCCCGAGCTGCATGGGTTACGTTTTTACCCATTTCATCAAGCAGACCATTGCCATTGCCGGTATTTTGCTGTGTTTTCGTATTGGTAAAGCTTTGACCATTGCCTTGGAAAAATTTATCGGCAAAGCCGCCTTGCTGACTATGGCCGGCATTAAATCCGCCATTCATCATCTGACCTTGGATTTCGCGAAAACATTTATTACATACGTGCATTTGCATGGTTTCATTGTTTATTTGCATGGCTACATTTATTGTTGCTGGTTGAATACCACAGTTTTGACATTTCATGTGTCATTCCTCCTGGTAAAAAGTTAAATTTTCAAGGTCTGACTTTGACTATCTTTGACCTTTGATTCTTATTATACTCTGACCTTTTTTGACTTTCAAGTGATTTAGTCAAATTTTTTTAATGATTTTTTGATCAATTAGTAACCTGCAATTCGATGTTATAACAGAATAGACATAATTGTTATAACGGGTATATTCATCTATAATAGATTAAGAATAAGGAAAAACCTTCATCTTATCTGTTCACACTATCATTTTTCCGAAAGCAGCACTTTATAAACATAAAGGGGCGATTGGGATGGACGAATCCAGGTCAGGACGCAGAAATCATAATCGTAAATCATGGAAGAAACCAGTTCTGCTTATTATCCTTTTGCTGATCATTCTTGTGGTGGCTATTGGAATTTATACTGTTTTTCATGGCTACCAAGCGGCAAAAGAAGCCTATAATAGCTTGGATCGTCCCGGTAATAAATCAGCATTGCGGGATGAAGCGGTCACGGTCGGTGAAGATCCCATCTCCCTGCTGCTTATGGGTGTGGAAACATATGCGACACATGGCAAGAACGGCCGCGCTGACACGTTGGTGGTTGTTACTTTAAACCCGAAGACAGATCAAATGACCATGACTTCCGTTCCCCGGGACACACGGGTAGATTTGCCGGCTGAAGCTGTTGGACAATATGCCGGTTACCATAAAATAAATGCAGCCTATACATTTGGGGCCATCTCCGGGTACGGCAGCAATAAACTTACGGTGGAATCGGTCGAGGAAATGCTGGATATTCCAATCGACGGCTATATTGCAGTAAACTTTAAAGGTTTCCGAAATATTGTCGATGCACTTGGCGGCGTTACGGTTGATATTAAGAAAGGTTTTTGGGAAAAAAATATTTTCAACGATAATAAACGGATTTATTTTAAAGAAGGAAAAACAACATTAAATGGTGAGGAGGCACTTGCTTTTGTGCGGATGCGCAAGCGTGATGTCAATACGGTTTATCCGAGGGATGCAAGACAGCGGCAATTTATTCAAGCTGCAGTGGACAAAGCAATTTCCGTCCGAACGTTGTTAAATCTCGGTGATATCTCGGACATTCTCGGCAAAAATACCGAGACAAGTCTTCGGCCAAAAGAAATATTCAGTCTGATGAAAACGTACACTTCCCTCAACTCCAAAGAAGTCAAAACCATTGAAATTGAGGGTATTGACCAGCGGATAGGCGGAACACTCTATTTTATTCCGTCCGAAGCGGGACTGCAGCAAGCAACCGGTCAGTTGAAAGAAGCATTGGATATACAATAAGGAAAAAAGAACCCGGGTACAGTCAAGGCTGTCCCGGGTTCTTTTTGGAAATTACTGATTTGCTTTTTCCTTTTGCCTAAGTTCGATACGTCTGATTTTACCGGATGTTGTTTTCGGCAATTCTTCAATAAATTCAATTTCCCGCGGATATTTATATGGCGCGGTTAAAGCTTTCACATGGTCCTGAAGCTCTTTCACGACTTCATCATTTCCAGTAACACCCGGCTGCAGTACTATATATGCCTTCACTATATTTCCGCGGATTTCATGCGGGCTTGCCACAACAGCACATTCCTGTACAGATGGATGCTTCACAAGTGCATCCTCCACTTCAAACGGCCCGATCGTATAGCCGGAACTAATAATAATGTCATCACCGCGGCCTTCGAACCAGAAGTATCCTTCGTTGTCTTTGGAGGCCTGGTCCCCGGTAATATAGTAATCACCACGTTTGGACATATTCGTACGCTCGGAATCCTTGAAGTATTCCCGGAAAAGTGCAGGACAATTCAGCTTCACCGCGATGTCCCCGACTTCCCCCACTGGTACCAGTTCACCATTTTCATCGACAACTTCAACTTCATTCCCCGGAGTTGGTTTACCCATTGCCCCAGGTTTTACTTTCGTATCTTTCATAAATCCAAGGAGTAATGTATTTTCAGTTTGGCCGTATCCATCACGAACAGTTACATTGAAATATTTCTGGAATATATCAATCACTTCCCTGTTGAGTGGTTCGCCGGCGGACACTGCACTGTGAAGCGCAGGCAACTGATAATCAGCCAGGTTGTCCACTTTTGCCATCAGGCGGTACTCTGTCGGTGTACAGCACAGCACATTAATATCATGGTCCTGCAGCAATCCAAGATATGTTTTCGGATCGAATTTTCCATTGTAAACAAATCCGGTTGCACCAGCACCCAATACAGACAGAAACGGACTCCAGATCCATTTTTGCCAGCCGGGACCCGCAGTTGCCCAGACCTTATCCCCTTCATTAATGGACAGCCAGTTAGCTGATGCGGTTTTTAAATGCGCATAGCCCCAGCCATGTGTATGTACTACGCCTTTTGGGTTTCCGGTTGTTCCGGATGTATACGGTAAAAATGCGATATCGTCGCTTTCCGTATCCGCCATTCCCAATTCATCTGATGCTTTTTCCTTCAAGTCATCCAAATGAAGCCAGCCATCAACCTGCTTACCAACGGAAAACAACTTCAAATCATCATATTCGTTAATAGCTGTGTACTGGTCGACAAATGGATAATAGCTGACAACTCCACTTACTTCCCCATGGCTGATCCGGTATTGCAGGTCTTTTGTTTTCAGCATTTCCGAACTTGGTATAATGATAATCCCCGTCTTCAGTGCAGCCAGATATGTTTCATACGCTTCAATCAGCCTTGGAATCATAATGAGAATTTTGTCTCCACGTTTCAATCCATGCTCAAGAAAAGCGTTGCCTATTTTGTTCACATTTTTTATTAATTGTTCATACGTAATTTCTTTTGACTCCCCGGCATCGTTTTGCCAAATAAGCGCTTTTCGGTTCGGGTCTTTTGCAAAACGCTCCATCTCCATCACAATGTTGTAGGTTTTCGGAGCAATCAAATCATCCCTGTTCATTCTATCAACTCCAATTCTTGTAGATAGTTTTATTATAGCAAAGGTTCGGAAAATTATAAACAAGAATCCTGTGACTTTGGATTGGGGTGCCGCTTTTGTTCAGCGCATTGCGTTTTTCGTTCAGCGGAATTCGGCTTTTGTTCGGCGGATTGCGTGTTTCGTTCAGCGGAATTCGGCTTTTGTTCGGCGGATTATGCATTTCGTTCAGCGGGGTGCGTTTTCAACGCAAAAACTGCCCAATCAAGTTGGGCAGTTTGGCATTAATAACCGAACACTGGTCGTGGCAGCAAATCTTTCATGACCAAATAGTCCAGGCTTTTGAACTGATATCCTTTCTTTTTCAGCGAGGTAATTACTTTATCCAATGCCTCAGCATTATCAGATGAAACAGTATGAAGAAGTACGATGGCACCTGGATGGATTTGGTCCATAATATTATTGTATGCATATTTCCATCCCTGCTGGTGATCCGTCTCCCAATCTTTAAAGGCGAGCGACCAGAATATGTGAATATATCCTAGTTCATTTGACCATTTCAATGTATTTTCATTAAACATACCTCGGGGCGGCCGCAAATATTTTAATTCTTCCTGGTCCGAAACTTTAGCTACCGCATCTTCCAGTGATTCCAGTTCTTTTTTCATTGATTTCTTCGTTACCGTTGTAAAATCCGGATGATGGTACGAGTGATTTCCGATTATATGCCCTTCATTGACCATCCGCTTCACCAGTTTTGGCTTACTTTTCACATAATGGCCGGTTACAAAAAATGTTGCCGGGACATCTTCTTTTTTCAATACATCCAAAATATCGTCTGTATAGCCTTCCTCATAGCCATTATCAAACGTCAGATAGATCACCTTTTCACCGGAATTATCAGCAAAATAGGCACCGTATTTATCAAGAAGTTCCTTGTATTTGCCAATTTCCGGGATGGTATGGTCTGTATTTTTCTTATAACCCCAGCCGTGTCCTTCCGCGTTCACATGTCCTGCAACCAACAGAAAAGCAAGGAATAGCATGATGATTGAAACAGAAAACTGCAATTTCCTCATATCAACCCACCTCATTTTTCCTTACTTTTTGCCAAATCGGGAAAAGCTATTCAATTATAAAACCATTGCACCGACCCATCCGAAAATAAACAGCGGGATGTTATAGTGCATGAAAGTTGGTACACAGGTGTCCCAAATGTGGTGGTGTTTTCCATCAGCATTTAGGCCTGAAGTTGGCCCGAGTGTACTGTCTGATGCTGGTGAACCTGCATCACCAAGCGCACCTGATGTACCGATCAGCGTTGCAATTGCCATTGGTGAAAAACCGGCGGCAAGACAAATCGGCACATATAATGAAGCGATAATTGGAATCGTTCCGAATGAAGAACCGATTCCCATCGTCACTACCAACCCAACCAGCAGCAAAAGAAAGGCAATCAGGGCTTTATTATCCCCCAGAAACCCCGAAGAAACCTCAACCAATGCATCGACTGATCCAGTTTTGGTAAGAATGTGTCCGTAACCCGAAGCTACGAGCATAACAAAAGCAATCGTCCCCATCATGGAAATGCCCTCTGTCATTATCTGATCACCATTCTTAAATGGAACGGCAACCAGAATAAACATGAGAAGCAATCCGGTTAATGCCCCTGCAACCAAGTTTTGTGTAATGATTTGAACAACCAGCGCTGCTGCAATGGCCACAAGTGTGAGGAAATGTTTCCGATTAAATGTAACTTTTACCATCTCCGGAGGGTTAAACTGGACCTCTCCCCCGCCAGCACCAGGCTGCGCTACCCGTTCTTTCCGGTACGTAATAAAAATAGCTATCAGCAAACCAAGAATCATTCCCGCGCCCGGAATAAGCATGGAAAGCGCTGTTTCCGACATGCTGATTTCAACACCATTTTGCTCCATACCCTTCACAATAATTCCGTGGAAAATAAGCCCAAAGCCTGCAGGAATCATGATATAAGGCGCTTTGAGCCCAAATGTCAATGCAGCTGCTATTCCGCGGCGGTCCACTTTCATATCATCAAATAATTTTAATAATGGTGGTATTAATATTGGTATAAACGCAATATGAACAGGTACCACGTTTTGCGAAAGTGATGCGACACCGGCAATCACGAGCAGCATCATCGTTTTCTTTCCGGTTAATACCCGGATCAGGAAATTAACTAATATAGCGGTGATTCCGGTATAGCTGATCGCTACTGCGAAAGCACCGAGTAAAATATAACTTAGAGCCGTTTCTGCCTGTCCGCCCATTCCATCTATCATCATATTTATTGATTCAACAATTGACTGGCCTGACAATACACCGGCAGTAATCGCCGCAATGATAATTGCTAAAACAACGTTCACACGAAATAAACTTAGTATTGTCATCACCAAAACTGAGATAACCACAACCCATTCCATTGTCTTTCCCCTCTCTGCCAATCTTTCTTTAACACTTCACTATGATAAAGTATTAAAGTGGAGAAATCAACCCTTTTTTTATTTTTTGTCGATTGCAGCATGGTGGAAAATTCAGGATGTGCTCATTCGGGTTACTGCTTGCCCAACAACGTGCCGCTTACCACTTATAAGGTAAAAGAAAAACCCGCCTGTGAGCGAGGCGGGTTAGCATTATTTCAGCTGGAATGAGAACGATACGTAATCCTGAATCGGAATCCACGCACCTATTCCTTGTTTGGTCACATTTTTAATGACGATTGCTTTGTTGGGGCCTTTCAATTGAAAATAAACTTCCCCGAATGTCACCTGCCCTTTTTCATTAACTGCTGGGGCATAGGTTTGTAATTTACCAAATTTATCTGGCGGGATAGAGTACGAGTTATCCTTTTTGGTATCTTTTCCAATTACGGTACTGTATGCCAGCGGGAGTTCAATTTTCTCCTTTGCCTTTAACAGCATCATTTTTTTAATATCATTGGGATTGGCAATTTTATTTGTCAATGCACCTTGTATTTCCTTTTTATTGTGCTGAATATAATGCAGTTTCTGTTCTTTATCTCCCCCCATGTTATTCACTTCATTTGTGTTGATCTTCTGATATTCCCAATTAATGTTCGTCTCTTTTGATTTATAGTTGAGCGGCCAGCGTCCAATATAAACCATTCCCCGGTAACCAAATGCAATTGGTGATGGATTTATCGATGTTTCATTAAGCATTTTAATCAACTCGGGGTTTTCAATCGGAATATCTAGTTCCGAGATCATTTCTTTCGTGAATTCACTCGGTTCGACTATTTCCTGATCTTCCGTCGAATTTGGGTATGTGTTTTCTTTTGATATGTTCAGCACATGGCTTGGAACCTTCGTCTCATCTTCTTTCTTCTGCTTTTCTTTACCATACGCAGAAAAGGGAAGCGTTAAGACAAGTGCGGATAAAATTAATGTAATAATGAATGATCTTTTTTTCATGTATCCCATTCCTTTCCTTTTAGCTTAGTTTTTTCGGACACATGAAATTTATACGCTGCAAATTTACTCACTTAGCTCAATTGCTTCGATTGTCTCTTCAATATCAATCGAATTTTCAACAGAACGAATCATGGAGCAATTTTGTCTGGAAATTTTCAAATTTTTATCCAGTTTTTCGTAGTTCAGATTTCGGCCCTTTACGGTATAATGCAGCACAATTTTTTCGATCCGGTTTGCTTCCTGCGGATTGCGCTCCACCTCCGCGGAAATAATCAAATCCTCAAAATCGGTCCGCTGTTTAACCAGAATTTTACGGAAAACGGAACCGCTGCATCCGGCTATCGACGCCACCATCAATTGAAATGGCCGGTAGCCAAATTCTTCATTTCCGGAAATCGCCAGCTCCCCATAATCCAATTTAGTGTGCATGCCATTATCTTTCAGATAGAACTCCATTCGTAACCGCTCCTTTACATCATTATTCAGTATTTATATATCCATTATAACCAACATGATAAACAATTGTATTGCAGATTGCTGCAAAAAAAGCTACATTGTTAGAAAAGTCATTTTCGTTTCATTTTGGGGGATTTTTATCGTGGTATCTATTAAGACAAGATTTTGGATTTTAATTTCACTTGTTTCCATTTCAGGCTTTTCACAGGGGATGCTACTGCCGTTATTAGCCATTATTCTGGAACAAAACGGTATATCATCTTCTGTTAACGGACTGCACGCCACCGGCTTGTATGTTGGTGTCTTATTAGCTTCTCCTTTTATCGAAAAGCCGATGCGAAAATACGGATTTAAACCAATTATTCTGGTCGGCGGTGCACTTGTATTTATATCAATGGCATTGTTTCCGTTTTGGGAGTCGCTTTGGTTCTGGTTCATTCTGCGGGTAACAATCGGGATTGGCGATAATATGCTCCATCTTGGTACACAAACATGGATTACAACAACAAGTTCCAAACAATCCCGCGGGAAAAACATCGCTTTCTACGGCTTGTTTTTTGGGCTCGGTTTTACGGTGGGACCGTTAATGACAAGGCTGCTTGCCATTCATGAAGCATTGCCATTTTTATTATCAGCATTCCTCAGCATGCTTGTCTGGTCCTCCATGTTTTTTGTACGAAATTATTGGCCGGAAGCTGACGATTCAATTGAAACCGGAACTTCCACTTCAATTGGAAGATTTATAAAAACTGGAAAAATAGCCTGGGTGGCACTGCTCCCCGCTTTTGGTTACGGCTTCCTGGAGGCAACGCTGCATGGCATATTTCCAATATACGGATTACGCATCGGGCATGATGTGGAAATTCTTTCACTGATTATCCCGTGCTTTGCGGCCGGGAGCATCATTACGCAAATCCCTTTAGGCATGTACAGTGACCGCTATGGCAGACGCAATATTTTATTGGGTGTTTTGACGCTCGGTATCGTCAGTTTTCTTATTGCAGCAATCATGGAGACATCTGTAACAGCATTGTTTATTTCCTTTGCAACCGCGGGGATGTTTGTCGGTTCACTTTATTCATTAAGTATTACATACCTTGCGGATATCCTGCCGCCCTTCCTATTGCCTGCAGGAAATCTTATGACGGGAATTTCTTTCAGCATTGGGAGCATCAGCGGTCCCTATTTAGGAGGACTGTTTATTGAATTCATCCCGGGCATTTCTTTCTTTTATATGATAGCAGGCATGTTGGTACTGATACTTGCAGCCATTTACTTCAAAAAAGAACCGGAAGCCCGGCACATTGTGTAGGCGATTGTGTTTTTTTGTGAAGAACTGTGTTTTCCGACGCACGCTCGTATGAGGCATCTGCTAAAGCGGGTGTCTTTTTTTTGGTCATTAAAATAGGCTTATTTCCTTGTTGACTTTATTAATTATAATGGTAATATAATAATAAATATTTATTTATAATAATTATAATCTGAGGAGGTAAAATACATGACAACCGGTTCGGAAACATTGCAGTCACCTAAACATAATCCGTTTAAATCGTTTTTTGAAACATCATTCTTATCCCGTATTTCTCCACATCTCGAATTAATTGCAGCCTTATTCAGCGGCTTGCTTATACTGATCACATGGCTCCTCAGTGATCACCTGTCGCAAACAATGTGGGTCATTTTGCATTTAATTGCGTTTGCAATAGGCGGCTATGCGAAAGCAAAAGAAGGAATCCAGGAGACAATCGCAAATAAGGAATTAAACGTTGAAATGCTGATGGTATTTGCCGCAATCGGCTCAGCAGCCATTGGTTACTGGACAGAAGGCGCCATCCTGATTTTTATTTTCGCATTATCTGGAGCGCTGGAAACGTACACCATGAACAAAAGCAATAAAGAGATTTCCGCACTTATGAATCTGCAGCCGGAACAGGCACTCTTAATCTCGGATGGACAGGAAAAAGTTGTCCCGGTATCGAAATTAAAAGTGGAAGACATTGTTGCCGTCCGGGCTGGTGAACGGATTCCGGCTGACGGCATGATTACGAAAGGATCAACTGCGATTGATGAAAGTGCAATTACGGGGGAGTCCATTCCGGTAAGCAAACAAAACAGTGAGGAAGTTTTTGCCGGTACAGTAGCATTGGACGGATCCATTTCAATCAAAATCACCAAGCCTGCCAGTGAAACACTTTTTCAAAAAATCATTCAGATGGTTCAGACTGCCCAGGAGGAAAAGTCACCGTCACAACTGTTTATCGAGCGGTTTGAAGGAACCTATGTAAAAGTTGTGCTGGCGGTTGTCGCCGTTATGATGTTTTTGCCAACACTACTATTCAGCTGGTCTCTCTCGGAAAGCATTTACCGGGCCATGATTCTGCTCGTTGTAGCATCGCCATGTGCCCTTGTTGCTTCCATTATGCCTGCAACATTATCGGCCATTTCAAACAGCGCCAAACGCGGTGTATTGTTTAAAGGCGGTGTTCATGCAGAGAATTTAAGTCATATGAAAGCTATTGCATTCGACAAAACCGGTACATTAACAAATGGGACTCCGGAAGTGACCGACCTGTATACTGAACCAAATGTGGAAAAAGAATTTATTCTTCTTCATGCCGGCGCCATCGAAAAAGAATCGACACATCCACTGGCAGAAGCAATTACCAGTAACAGCAGCGGAATGGACTTTTCCAAGGTAAATGTACAGGAAGTAAAAACATGGAGCGGCAATGGGATTACAGCAATTATCGATAATGAGACGTGGAAAATTGGCAAAGCCGGGTTTGTAGGGGAATCAGCAGCAAGCCACTTTCAAAACGGAATCGCAGAAAAAATGGCTGCACAGGGAAAAACAATTGTGTTCGTCAAACGAAATCAACATATCATTGCGATGTACGCATTAAAAGATACGATCCGTAAAGAAGCCAAAAAAGCGATTAAAACCCTCCACAAACAAGGGATTCATACCATTATGCTTACCGGTGATAATGAAACAACTGCCAAGGCAATTGCTGCGGAAGCCGGCATTGACGATTATATTGCAACGTGTCTTCCTGAAGAGAAAGTCAATCACGTCAAAGCACTTCGGAATAAATATGGAAATGTTGCAATGGTTGGTGACGGAATTAATGACGCCCCTGCACTGGCAACTGCCAATATCGGAATTGCCATGGGAAAAGGAACAGATGCAGCATTGGAAACCGCGGATATTGTACTTATGAAAAATGACCTTCCGAAAATAACGAACGCCATCCTTTTGTCAGAACGGATGAATCGCATCGTCAAACAAAATGTGATCTTTTCGATGAGTGTCATTCTGCTGTTGATTGCATCCAATTTTCTGCAGGTACTGGATTTACCGCTCGGAGTAATCGGACACGAAGGAAGCACCATCCTTGTTATTTTAAACGGCTTGAGATTGCTGAAATAGCCGCACCAAAGTATTACAAATCGGCTGATGTTTCCCGTGTCGCAATTTATAAATTTTGTATACAACAACAATATTTTCAAAAAACCATATAACAAATTCCATATCACATTCAATGTGGTACGGGATTTGTTTCCTTAACACTATTCCTTAATCTCCTTAATATTATTTCTGCGCAATACGGCATTGATAACGCCGCCGATTAAAATTATAATTCCAGTTAAATAAAACCAAATCATCAACACAATTACTGTCCCAAGACTGCCGTATGTTGCCGCATAATTTCCCATTGAATTAACATAGTAGGAAAACGCCAATGATACAAGCTGCCAGCCGACAGTAGCGAACAATGCGCCCCAGACAGCATTTCTGAAGTAAATCTTCATATTGGGGGCGAGTTTATACAATGCCAGCAGGACGATGAAAAACGTGATGGATGAAATCACCCATCGAAAAGTTTCCCAGGCATTGAGAAAGCCTTGAGACATTCCGACAAACGTAAAAAGAAATTCCCCAATCACTTTTCCAAACACCGGCAATAGAAATGCCATGCAAATAACGAAAATCATAGCCAGCGTCAAAATAATCGCAATTAACCGTGCCACAATAAATGAACGGTCCTCATCCACATCATATGCCCTGTTAAACCCTTTCATAATAGCGTTGATTGCGTTTGATGCCGACCATAACGTACCAATTACACCGATAGATAATAATGAACCGTTGCGATTGTTGACAAGCTCACTGACATTTTCATTGATCATTTCAGCGATGCCGCCTGGTGCATAGGTTTCAATAAAACTGATTACCGTCTGATCATCAATCGGTAAAAATCCAACAAGTGTCATTAAAAATAAAAGAAAGGGGAAAAGAGATAACAGGAAAAAATAAGCAAGTTGTGCTGCAATCCCGAACACATCATGTTCCGTGATTTGTTCAAATATCTGCTTTCCAAATGCTTTTACTTTCCTCAAAGTCCATCATCCCCTTTTGTTTAGTTGTTGTTCGGATCCTCCAGCTTCTTCTGTTTTTTGTCAGCATATTTGTCCAGCGTGTTTTCAACCTGATCCAATGCTTTGAGTGCACTTTCCGTTCCGTTGGCAAATTTCTTATTAAATGAATCAAATTTGGTTCTTGCTGTTTGGACGGCGTCTGAAGGGTTTTTCACGTAATATCCGGAGCGCTCTTTCACATCGCTCATTTTTTGTTTTGTGTAATCCCTTGTATCACGGTTAATCAGTGATACCAGCCCTCCTGCAACTGCACCTGCAAAAACACCTAGAAATAATTTCTGTTTACCCATTTCTGTTACGCTCCTTTAACTTTATATGTTTTCAACTTTTTTAATATACGCAAGCAATTCTTTACACCCTTTTGATACGAGTTCATAGGTATAATCAAAGTTGCCTGTGAAATAGGGATCCGGCACATTCACATCATCCGGATCCTCAACAAAATCCATCAGTTTTGCGATTTTGACTCCACTGGTTCCGTCATTGATTTCCCGGAGATCGCTAATATTTTGATCATCCATAGCAATAATATAATCAAAATCCTGCCAGTCATTCGTATGTACCTGTCTTGCTTTCATGTCCTTATAGGAAATATCCAGCTTATCAAGCATTGTCCGGGTTCCCGCATGTGGTGGTTCACCGCTGTGCCAATGACCAATGCCCGCAGAATCAACCATTAATTTGTCCGACAGCTTATCCTTTTCCACAAGATCCCGGAATATTGCTTCAGCCATCGGGGATCTGCAAATATTCCCCAAACAGATAAATAAAACCTTTATCATGCAAAAACTCCTTATCTTTTCTTTCCCCGCATTGTATGATGTGTAAACGCCGACCTACTCTGCAAGCGGCTCAATACATGCAGCATCATTATTTTTGGCAGCATTGACATACGTATCCACATTATAAGACGAAAACGTGTCCGCTTCCAGTGTTTGCAAAAATTGATGCCATTGCTGTGGATCTTTTTCACCTGATGCAATCCACTCGTCCTCTTTTCCCTTGGGAAGAATAATCGGCATACGGTGATGAATCTCCTGCATGTATGCATTAGCATCTTTCGTTAAAATAGTGCATGTAAACAAGTCCTTGTCTTCCCGCTCCCATTTATCCCACAAACCGGCGAAAGCAAATAATTTCCTATCCGCCAATTGAATCCGTTTAGGCTGCTTTTCTTTCCCATCGCGTTTCCATTCATAGAAACTGTCCGCCACAATCAAGCAGCGTTTACGGGCCATTAATTTTTTGAAACTGGGTTTTTCATGTGCTGTTTCACTGCGGGCGTTAATCATCTTATAACCGATTTTTTCATCCTTTGCCCAAGATGGAACAAGTCCCCAGCGCAAATATCCTGCTCGCTTTTTCTTTCCATCATGGATGATTGCGAGCACATTTTGTCCTGGTGCTATGTTGAAGCTTGACTGATACGAATCAATCGGTTGTTCCAGATCAAACTCACGTAAAATCTCCAATTCATCCGCCAATAACGTGTAACGTCCACACATGACTGATCTCCCCCATCATTAAAAAATACTTAAATCCCACTGGCTGGCGATATGTCGAAGAAGGCGAATACCGGCAATACTGTTGCCTTTGTCATCCAATGCTGGTCCATAAACCCCAATTCCACAACCATCCATAAATGGCAATTCTTCTTCACGTACCCTTGGTGGAACTGCTGCAATGATACCGCCGGATACACCACTTTTTGCCGGCACCCCAACATAGGTAGCAAATTTCCCCGATGCATCGTACATCCCACATGTTAGCATAAGCGCCTTTGCGATTCTTGCAACCTGCCTCGGAATAACTTCTTCCCTCGTTTCCGGATCGATTCCATCGTTGGCGAGTATTAGTCCGATTTGGGCAAGATCATTAACGGTTACTTCAATGGAGCACTGTTTAAAGTAAGTTTCCAGCGTTATGTTCAAATCAGACTCCAGAAAACCTGTCTCCAGCAAATAGTAACCAATAGCGCGATTTCGTATCGATGTATCCCGTTCCGATTCATACACATCCACATTAATAGCCGGGCGATAACCGAGCATATTTTCCAGAAGTTCAAAAATCGGATTCATCTTTTCATCAGAAGTCCGTCCCTCCAAAATTGATGATACCGTAATCGCACCTGCATTTACCAATGGATTGAAAGGTTTTTTGACCTGCCGCATTTCCAGGTGCATGATGGAATTAAAAGCTTCTCCTGTCGGTTCCACATCCACTTTATCAAGCATGTAGGCAACACCCCGTTCCATACACGCTACAATGAAACTGATGACTTTGGAGATACTTTGAATCGTAAATGGAGTTTCCGTGTCCCCGGAACTGATGGTCATCCCGCTTTTTCCCAGAATCGTTATCCCAAGATCATTCGGATCAGCTTTTTTCAGTTCCGGAATATAGGAAGCAACATTCCCATCACTTGTACGATCATGGTAAAAAGCCACCCAGTCATCAACATATTCCTGAAGCCACTCTTCCGTCTGTTCCGTGTTCCAGTTTGCTATGCCCTGTACCATTTCACTCACCTCGATTTAAGTATGTTATTTTTAAGAAGAAAACGTTGATAGTTACTTTCAGAAACCGCCAGTAAGTCACTAACCATAACTATAAAAACATATGTATTGCCAATAAATCAATCCGAAACATACAGGTATTATAGGATATTTTCAAAGTTTCCCCCGTTCACATAGGGATTATGTGCTTCAGCGCTGATGGAGCACTTTATCCGTGTAAATACAGGTTTGACATTGTCAGGAATCAATTCCACTTATTTAAACAGCTCAAACAAGACATAAAAAAAGGTGCTGATCTTGTATGATCAGCACCTTTTATACTGTGTTTCCATTTTATTTTCCAATAAATTGCTGTGTCCAAATATTGCCGTTTTCGACATACCCTACTCCAATGTGTGTGAAGCTTGGGTTAAGAATATTTTTGCGGTGACCTTCACTGTTCATCCATGCATTTACTACCTCTTGCGGTGTACGCTGGCCTTTTGCAATGTTTTCACCGGCAGTGCGATATGAAATTCCAAACTGTTTCATCATATCAAACGGGGAACCATACGTTGGGCTGTTATGAGAAAAATAGTTGTTCTCAGCCATATCACGGGATTTCTCACGTGCAACCTTACTTAATTCTGTGCTTACTTTAAGTTCAGAAAGCCCACGTTCAGTACGTTCTTTATTTGTTAATTGAACAACTTGCTGTTCATACTGACTTAATTGCTGTGATTGATTTTGACTTTGCTGTTGTGAAGTCTGCTCCGGCTGTTCTTGCTTAGCAGGTGCTTCAGTTTGTTGGTTTTGTGCAGGCGCTTCTGCTTGTTCAGCAGGTTTTTCCTGTTGTTCAGCCTGTTGATTTCCTTCTGGCTGTTTCTGTGTTTCCTGTTCTGGTACAGCTTGTTCCTGTTGACCAGTCTCCACTTTATTCCAGTTTACGTCACCGAAATACTTATTGATAAGACTATCAAGATTCTTTGAGGAATCTTGGAAACAATCACTTGTTGGTTGTGATTGATTCTGAGATTTATCTATATTTGCTGATGCATCAGCAGAAGATTGAAAGGCACCACCTAGCAATACTGCTGCCGAAACGGTTGTTACTACTACTTTGTTTAGCATCTTGTCACCTCTCCTGTGTTTTAATTTGCAAAATTATCATACCATGCGATTCATGTAATAATTATGGAAGGCATTGCCATAGACTAGATTTCATACCCGTATTACTATAAACATAGTGTTTAGGATATGAGGAAACAGGAAAATTTTCATTGCACTGGAAGTAATTTCAAATATATTTCTATTGACACCTGCTAAAACGGCTCTGTTATATTACAAAGATGACAAAAATGTAATATAAATGTTACTTGATTATTTCAACCTGTTTTTTCCATGTAAATACTGTCAAATCAATATATATAAGATGTTTATCTACCCCCAGAAAGTATGGTAAAGTATAGAAAGAATATATAATGAAATACTGTATTTTTTTCGTCTGTAAAAAGTGAAATATGATAGAAAACTGATACATCATTGGAGGAACCTTATTATGTCTATGTTATCGAATGCGGAAATTGGAATTGATCTAGGTACAGCTAATATATTGATATATTCAAAGACAAAAGGAATCGTATTAAATGAACCATCTGTCGTTGCTATTGACATGAACACTAAAAATGTGGTCGCCGTAGGGTCAGAAGCAAAAGAAATGGTCGGTAAAACACCGCAAAATATTATCCCGATTCGTCCATTGCGTGATGGAGTGATTGCTGATTACGATGTCACTGCACAGATGCTGAAAGAATTCTTGAAAAAGGTAAGCAAAAAAATGGGACTTTCCATGCGCAAGCCGACAGTTGTCGTATGCACACCATCCGGCAGCACAACTGTTGAGCGCCGCGCCATTCATAATGCGGTAACAAGTTATGGGGCAAAGCATGTTCATTTGATTGAAGAGCCTGTTGCAGCGGCAATTGGTGCTGATCTCCCCGTTGATGAGCCTATCGCTAACGTGATCGTGGATATCGGCGGCGGAACATGTGAAGTTGGAATTATCTCATTCGGCGGAGTTGTTTCCTGTAATTCCATCCGCATCGGCGGGGATAAAATGGATGAAGAAATCATTCATTATATCCGCAAAAACTATAATATCCTGATTGGTGAACGTACCGCGGAAAACATTAAAATGGAAATCGGCTTTGCCTATGAGGATCACAAAGAGCAAACAATGGATGTGCGCGGACGCGATATGGTTACCGGCCTTCCAAAAACAGTGACAGTTTCATCAAAAGAAGTTTATTCCGCATTAAAAGAATCGTTGGAACAAATCCTGGAAGCTGTTCGTGCAACACTGGAAAACTGCCCTCCTGAACTGAGCGGGGATATTGTGGACCGCGGAATCGTGTTGACCGGCGGCGGCTCATTACTAAACGGAATGCAGGACTGGCTTTCCGAAGTAATTATTGTGCCTGTCCACATTGCACCGAATCCGCTCGAATCAGTAGCGGTCGGAACCGGTAAAGCACTTAAAATGATCTCCAAACTGCAAAAAGCAGCAAAATAGACAATCGGCAAGTCTTCTTTATCGTAATGAGGAGTGTGAAGTTTGCTAGTTGCTGGGCGCTGGAGCTGGACGTGGCTCATTCGGTAATCTAATCATTAATAAAACCGTGCCTTTTTTGGGCACGGTTTTTTTTCGCAGAAAACGACTGCTGACTCCCCTCTCCCTCTCGATTCTTTCCCAATCGAACAATAAAAGTTGCTATTTTGTCGATGAAGAGAAATTTTTCTGTTAAAAATGAAGGATTTTTCATAGATGGTATTGAATATTATAGAGAGCATGAATGATGAGGTGATTACGTGTATACGGTTATTTATTTATACCGGATCAAACAGGAGAAACTGCAGAATTTTATCGATATAAATGAAAAGGCAAGTGAGATATATTTGGCAAGTGGCGCCCTTGAGGATATGACCTATTTAGCAGATGATCTGAATGGAAATCACGGGTGTAAGGGACTTCTGGAATTCATTGACGTTGCTGAAGATGAAGCAGTAGTGTTCGGACAATCCGTATTTCGCAATAAATCGCACTATAATGAAGTCTTGGATCAGGTAAATGAGGATCCGGAAATTAATGAACTATTTGACGAAATGAAACATACAGTGGACTTCTCGAAAGTCATCACATCCACTTTTTCAACGGATTTGTAATTTTTTGTTTACAAATTTTTCTGAATACTATATAATAATTATAGAATCATGTGAAGACGATGCCACGTCTGCCAAACATGATGTCGTATCATGATAAACTTAACATCCCATGCTGCCTAATCTGTTTACAGTCCAACCCCAGTTCTGTTCCAACGGATAAATGCCAGTTCAATCTGACTCCGGAGTATTCTGTAGTCATTTTGGAGTGGTTTATTTTAATTTACGAGAGGAGTGATGTTGTGTCTGGCGCACTCGAAAATATCAAAGTGCTTGATTTATCACGTGTGCTCGCTGGTCCGTACTGTACAATGATTCTTGGTGATCTTGGTGCGGAAGTTATTAAAGTGGAAGCCCCGGGCGGCAGCGACGAAACCCGGAAATGGGGTCCCCCTTTTCAAAATGGAGTAAGTGCTTATTATCTTTGTGCGAACCGGAATAAGAAAAGTATCACGGTAGACCTAAAAAGTGACGAAGGTGTAGAGGTTATTAAAACGCTCGTGAATGAAAGCGATGTCATTATAAATAACTTCAAATCCGGCACGATGAAACGATTCGGTCTTGACTATGAGACGCTCGCCGAAATAAACCCGGGAATTGTCTACTGTTCGATAACCGGATTCGGCGAAACCGGACCTTATAAGGATTTTCCCGGCTATGATTTTATTATCCAGGCAATGAGCGGATTGATGAGTATAACCGGTGACAAAGATTCTGGTCCGCAAAAGCTTGGTGTTGCGATCACGGATATCTTAACCGGGTTATATGCGTGTATTGGCATTCAGGGTGCATTGCTTGAACGGGTACAATCGCAAAAAGGACAAAAACTGGACATTTCCCTTTATGATGCTGCAGTGAGTTCACTCGTGAATATAGGCAGTAACTATTTGATGTCCGAAAAAATCCCGGAACGCCTTGGTAATCAGCATGCCAATATTGTCCCCTACCAAACATTCCGAACGATGGACGGGGAGATGGTCATTGCTGTCGGCAATGATAACCAGTTCAAAATGCTTTGCTCACTCCTGGGTAAACCGGAATATGCTTTGGATGAACGTTTCCAGACGAATCCAGACCGGGTCGCAAACCGTGAAGCATTGATTCCGCTTCTTCAGGAAGAATTTTTGCAAAAACCTACTGAATACTGGCGCGAAAAATGTCAGGAAAACAAGATCCCATGCGGACCGATTCATACAATCGATGAAGTAGTCAGTGATCCGCAGCTGAGGGCGCGTAATATGTTCATCAATAGTGAACATCCGACTGCCGGACCAATCCGAATGGTTGGCAGCCCGCTAAACCTTTCGCGGACACCATTTCAGCTAAATCATCACCCGCCGGATCCTGGTGAACATACAGAAGAGATTTTAAAACAATTAGGTTTAACCAAAACAAATCATTAGGAGTTGATACAATGGATTTTAATTTTTCAGAAGAACAGCAGATGCTTAGAAGTACAGTCAGAAGCTTTGTCGATAAAGAGATTATGCCAAATATCGCCGAGTGGGATCGGGAAGGGAAGTTTGATCCTTCCATTATGAACCGGCTTGCTGAACTGGGCCTAATGGGAGTATGCATCCCGGAAGAATACGGCGGCAGCGGGATGGACTATAATGCGCTTGCCATTGTTTGTGAGGAGCTGGAACGTGGAGATACAGCCTTCCGTACGTCCGTCTCCGTTCATACCGGTTTAAACAGCATGTCTGTTCTTCAATGGGGAACAGAAGAACAGAAGCAGAAATACCTGGTACCACAAGCAAAAGGAGAAAAAGTCGGCGCATTTGGACTGACAGAGCCTGGCGCTGGTTCTGACGTTGTCGCACTTGGGACGACAGCAAAAAGAGACGGTGACCATTATATTTTAAATGGACAGAAATCATGGATCTCACTTTGTGACAGTGCGGACCACTTTCTCGTTTTCGCCTATACCGATAAAGAGAAAAAGCACCACGGGATTTCGGCCTTTATTGTGGAGCGTACATTTGAAGGTTTTTCATCAAAAGCAACGAAAGGAAAACTGGGGATTCGATCCGGAAATACCGGAGAATTATTTTTTGACAATGTAAAAGTGCCGAAAGAAAACCTGCTTGGCGAGGAAGGTGAAGGATTTAAAATCGCAATGGCATCACTCGATAATGGAAGATTTACCGTTGCAGCGGGGGCAGTCGGACAGATCAGAGCTTGTCTCGAGGCAAGCGTAAAATACTGTCATGAGCGGGAAACATTCGGCAAACCGATTGGTCAGCATCAGCTTGTAAAACAGATGATTTCCAATATGGAGGCAGGTCTGCAAATGAGCAGTTTGCTTGTCTATCGAGCGGGGGAAATGAAAAACGAAGGCAAGCGCAACACTCGCGAAACATCGCTGGCAAAGTGGCAGGCATGTGATTTTGCCAACAAAGCGGCTGATGATGCTGTCCAGGTTCACGGTGCGTATGGTTATTCCGATGAATACCCTGTTGAGCGGTATTTGCGGAACTCGAAAGCCCCCGTCATATACGAAGGAACGCGCGAAGTCCACACTCTGATGCAAGCAGATTATGTTCTTGGCTATCGTCAAGATAAACAGCTCAACAAAATGCTGCCCGCATGGGAAGGAAAATAAAAGGAGGCTTTTAGATGAAATTTGAAAATGAAACGCAAAGTATTTTTATCAATGGGAAATGGCGGGCGGTTGATTCCCAGAATACGGACACGGTCTATAACCCGGCGACACTTGAGCCAATCACAAAGATTGCATCTGGTGGTAAGTCCGAAGCAACAGAAGCAATCCAGACGGCAAATAAAGCTTTTAAAACATGGAGTGAAATGACCGGACGGAAACGATCCCGTGTTTTGTACAAAGCATATGAATTGATGCTGGAAGAGGTGAACCGGCTTGGTGAAATTTTAACAACTGAGCAGGGAAAGCCGTTAAAAGAAGCAAAAGGAGAAATTAAAGGTGCCGCCAATTTTCTGCTTTGGTATGCAGAAGAAGCGAGCCGGGCATATGGGGAATGGATTCCTTCTTCCGTAAGTTCGAAACGGCTGCTTGTGATTCCGCAGCCGGTTGGCGTGGTCGGCGCCATCACACCATGGAACTTCCCTGCCTCTATGATAACGAGAAAAATTGCACCCGCACTTGCAGCAGGATGTACAGTTGTTTTGAAACCCGCTCCGGAAACACCACTGTCAGCAATTGAGATCGTCAAAATCCTGGAGCGTGCCGGCATGCCTGAGGGTGTCGTAAACCTTGTTACTGGAGATGCGGAACAAATTGGCACTGCAATGCTCACCAACAAAGATGTTAGATTGATAACTTTTACAGGATCCACTGAAGTCGGAAAACATTTGATGCGGGAAAGCGCAGATCATGTGAAGAAAATTTCCCTTGAACTTGGCGGGCATGCACCGATTATTGTGTTTGATGATGCCGACCTGGATAAAGCCGCTGCATTAACATTAGCGAGCAAGTTCCGGAACAATGGCCAAACATGTATTTGCGCCAACCGGATTTATGTACATGATTCCGTGAAGGATGCCTTCTCAAAAAAGCTGACTGAAAAAGTGAAACAGCTAAAAGTCGGAAATGGGCTTCATGAAGAAACAGATCTTGGTCCGCTTATCAATGAACAGGCATCGGAAAAAGTTCAAAATCAGCTGGATGATGCTGTGAAAAAAGGAGCAAATATTATTCATGGCGGCAAAAAGTGGAACGGCGGTATGGACGGTTATTTCTATGAACCTACCATTCTGTCAGCAATCGATGACGACATGCTTATTATGAATGAAGAGACGTTTGGCCCGCTTATGCCAATTCAAACATTTACAGATGAGGATGTTGCCATTGATAAAGCCAATGATACCGACTATGGACTCGCAGCATATATATTCACCGAAACAACTAACCGCGCCATTCGCGTATCCGAAAAACTTGAATACGGAATTGTCGGTGTAAATGATGTATTCCCTGCCCTGGCCGAGGCACCATTCGGCGGCATCAAACAATCTGGTGTCGGTAAAGAAGGCGGCCATTATGGCATGGATGAGTTTTTGGAGAAAAAATATATATCAATGGGGATTAAATGATTGAATCGCAATCTGGGGCGCTCACCGCGCGATTTAAGAAAAATAAACCGTACCACCAGCTATCAACTGGCGGTACGGTTTATTTTCTTGCGAATTCTTCATATTGCTTGTACAAATCATTTAAAGCGGATTCCAATGCATTGCCTGCTTTCCCCAAATAATGTTCTTTAACTACCTGAACCGGCCGCTCAATTCCATCCTGCAGGCTGTGTCCTCGTAACAGCTGTTGTACAAATTCACGGCCGTGTAATGTTGCCAGGGTGCATCCTGCTGTTACGATAACGCCATATTTCTTATCGATTTCGGCTGTGATTGTCAACGTGTCATAAATGCTTTTGGCAGCCATTCCGGATGGGAGCCGTGCGTGACCAGCGATAAAAACAGTATTCATTCATAGCTCTCCCTCTTAAACTAGAAATCCGGACCTCTGTATCCCAGCTTTCGGGAAATCGCTTCAGCAGTTTGTTTTGATTTCTCCTTGATCCATTCCAGATTTTCCTCTTCAAAATGGCTGGACAATCCGCTTACGGCCAATGCAGCGATAACCTTGTCACGATAATCGTATACGGGATAAGATATTCCGGTTGTATCGGCGTCCTGTTCCCCGACACTATAAGCATACCTATTTTCGCGGATTTTTTCCAATTGTTCCAATAACTGCTGCTTATTTATAGGCTGGTTATTCCGGTACAAGGTGTCTGCGGCCAAAATATCCCGCTGTTGATCCTGCGGCATATTTGCCAGCAACATTTTCGGACCGGATCCTGCATATAAAGGGGAGCTTTTACCTACTCGTGTGTTTAGACGAAGTGCTCTGGAACTGTCCACTTTTTCAATATATGTTGCCTCATTCTGGTTTACAATAACCAGGTGGATTACCTCATTAATTTCCTGTGCCAGCTGCTGCATATACGGGAATGCAATCGTGCGGACTTCCAGCTGATCAGCAACAATTTGCCCCAGTTCAAGCAGTTTTAATCCAAGGCGATATTTGCTGTCATGTTCGGTCTCTTTTGTTTTATACAAAAAATCACCGGATTCCAGTGATGTCAGCAACCGATATGCTGTTGGTTTCGGAATCCCTGCTTTGGACGCGATTTCCCTTAACGTTAATTCGGGAGTTTCCACCGTAAAAAAGTTCAGCAGATTCAATGCTTTCATGACACTTTGATTCATAGTCGATGCTCCTTGCTGCAATTACTTCTTTATATTAACTGAATTATATCCTATATTATAAGGGGCTGGGACAAAAGTGTGTTATCCAAAGAAAAAAACGAACAACCAATTAGAAAATGGAGCATCTAGCCGCTCCGGAAATATACTTCGCTTTCCGCGGGCAGCTGTTGAGCCTCCTCGTGCTGGGTGCTCGTCGTGTTGCAAGTGTTTCAATGAAGCAGCACTCCTCGCAACTCGAAGCATATTCGGTGGAAGTAGTGCTCGTCGCACTGCGGGGTCTCATCTAGGCTTTACTTCCCGCAGGAGTCTCCGTATATTTCCTACGCTAATTCTCTAATTGTTCGTCTTTTTAATAACACGTTTTGTAATGTCCCAGCCACTGCTTGTTAAATGCTTACTTTATCTTTTTCAGCAATTTCCGATTCATGGATAATCACGCCGCGCTTTTTCATTTCCTTCATGTATGGCTCACCGGGGACACACTGCTCCGGCGGGAAGACACCGCGTTTTGTAATTGTGCCGTTACCGATCATTTGTGCAACTGCGGAGATGGTATTCGCTGTGGCACGGGCCATGGCAGTTACGTTATTTTCTCTATCTTTATATGTCGTCATTTCATACTCGTATGTTTTTGGCTTGCCTTCCTTTTCTCCGTTCACTTTAATTCTTAAAAGTACCGCATCATCTTTATCTTTTAAATCGACAATTGGATCTAGCACTTTTAAAAGAACTTCCCTTGGATTGATTTTTTGACCGTTTACATCGACCTCATAATCCATTCTGGTCAAATTAAGATCAACGAGCAGTTTGAACTTATCCGCGTGCCCCGGATAACGAATTGTTTTATATTCAAGAGTCTTCAGATGCGGATAAGAGATGGATAATGTTGATGTTCCCCCGGATGTATGAAAGGCTTCAAGCGGACCGAACTTTTCAAAATGTACCCGCTCCACTTCAGATAAAGAAGGTATTTCCTGTTTAATTCCATCCCGGATAATTAAGGCAGGATCTGTATAATGATCGAATACCCCTTCCATGGAAAATACATGATTATACTCGAAAGGTGGTTCCGGACGTACTGGAATTCCCCCTACGTACAATTTTATTTCTTCCAGTTTATCAAGTTTGCCTGCGCCATGACCGGATAGAATATTAATCATACCAGGTGCTACCCCCAAGTCGGGAATTAAGGTTACACCGGCTTCAGCAGCCTCGTCTTGCAATTTTAGTACACGGTCTGTCATATGGCCGATATGACCACCCAGGTCTACTGAGTTCACACCCACCTTAATGGCGGTTTTGGCAACAACCTCATTAAACGAATAGAATAACGCATTAATAATTACGTCAAATTGAGTCATGTAGTTTGCCAATTCCTGCTCATCACTTGCATTAACTTTATAGGCTGTCAGTTTGGGAGAATTCAATTGATCACAAACCTGTTGTGCTCTTTCCAAATCGATATCTGCCAAACCGACAGCAGTTACTCCTTCACTTGCCGCCAAATCGCGGGCAGCTTCCTTTCCCATTAATCCAGATCCCAATACACCAATTTTCATGAATCATCCACTCCCTTAATTAAATTAATCTATCCTTTATGTTTGCCCCTTTCTTTGGTTGAACATGATTTTATTTACCGGAGGCACCGTGTTGAGCGGGCACCTCCGCTTTTCCAATTACTCTACATCAATTTGTGCGCGTTGGAGTTTGCCGCTGTAATCGATATAGACAGCTTTCCATTCTGTGAAGACATCGAGTGCCTGCACTCCTGAATCGCGGTGGCCGTTTCCGGTGCCTTTTGTTCCCCCGAATGGCAAATGGATTTCAGCACCGGTTGTGCCGGCATTTACGTAAACAATACCGGTATCCAGATCTCGCTGTGCCTGGAATACGCGATTGATATCGCCTGTAAAAATTGAACTGGACAGGCCGAATTCAACACCATTATTCACCTCGATAGCTTCTTCCAAACTATCAACAGGAATCAATGATACGACCGGGCCAAAGATTTCTTCCTGACCGATTCGCATGTCAGGCGTAACATCGGTAAAGAGTGTCGGTGCAAAATAGTTGCCATCCGTATACTTACCCCCATTCATGACATAACCGCCGGCAAGAAGCTTAGCTCCTTCATTTTTTCCGATGTCCATATATCGTTTAACTTTTTCGATTCCATCTTTATTAATAATCGGCCCTACCTTATTGGACTCATCCAGCCCATCACCGATTGTCAGTTTCTCCATTTCAGCGAGCAGGCGCTCCTCCAGTGTTTCCTTAACATCCTTATGAACGATAACTCTGCTGCAGGCGGTACAGCGCTGGCCGCTTGTGCCAAAAGCACTCCAAAGAATCCCTTCAACCGCAAGATTCAGATCAGCATCATCCATAACAATGACCGCATTTTTACCGCCCATCTCGAGAGAAACCTTTTTCAACTGTTGTCCGCATTCTGCAGCAATACCGCGACCGGTCTCATTCGAACCGGTGAATGAAATAACCCGGATATCCTTATGGTGGACCATTGCATCTCCTACCGCCGATCCTTTTCCGAATACAACATTGACAACACCTTTCGGCAAACCGGCTTCTTCAAAGATTTTAGCCAGTTCAAATGCCAGAATAGGCGTTTCGGTGGCAGGCTTCCAGACAACTGCATTCCCCGCCACAATTGCCGGAAATGACTTCCACGTAGCGATAGCAATGGGAAAATTCCACGGTGTAATAATTCCAACCACACCTACTGGACAGCGCTGGCTCATCGCAAATTTATCCTTCAGCTCGGATGGTGTTGTCTGCCCAAACAAACGCCGCCCTTCACCGGACATATAGAATGCCATATCAATTCCTTCTTGAACTTCTCCGCGTGCTTCTTCCAGCACTTTGCCATTTTCCATTGTCAGTAACTGTGCTAAGCGTTCCTTGCGCTCTTTCATCAGGGTTCCAACGCGAAGAAGCACTTCAGCACGCTGCGGGGCTGGAACAAGCGCCCATTCCTTTTGTGCCTTTTTAGCAGTCTGAACGGCCTTATTCACATCTCCCCCGTCAGACAACGGAACATCGACAATTGTCTTGCCATTCGCTGGATTAACAACAGCTGTATATTCCTTGCCTTCAACCCATTCACCATCGATAAAGTTCCTCAGTTTCTCTGTTTTCAATAATGCGTCCGTCATAACATAGCCCTCCCAAATAGTTTATTTCCTTTTCGCTTTATCGCGAATTTGCGTAATGGTGGATGTAACGGAAATCTGTTCTTTATCTGTAAAAATTTCAATTACGCACGGTTTATTAGCTTTTAATGCATGGGCAAATGTTTTTTTAAATTGATCAGGTGTTTTCACCTGATAACCATCTGCACCAACACTCTTTGCAAGATCCTGGAATGAGATATTCCCGAGATCAGTGGCAATCACTTTTTCCGGATAATGCTTTTCCTGATGCATCCGGATTGTTCCATACATCTGATTATTGAACACCAGACTGATAATCGGAATGTTGCAGCGGACTGCAGTTTCCAATTCGGAAAATGTCATCATAAACCCGCCATCACCGGACATAGACACAACCGTTTTGTCGGGAAAAGCCAGTTTGGCACCAAGTGCAGCAGGCATTCCGTAACCCATTGCTCCTGAAGTTGGACCAACATACGTATGTTTTTCGGTAAATGGATAAAATGCGTGAAGCCATCCCGCAAAGTTTCCGGCATCATTCGTTAACAGTGCATGTTTAGGAAGTGCCTCCGCGACCATTGCTATAATATGCTTGTTAAGCACATCATTATGCGAAACATGGAGCATGCTTGCTTTCTCGTAAGCGTCCCGCCGTTCATCAGCCCACTTCACCCATGAACGATTTATATCCATTTCAAACAAAACATGTAATGCTTCTTTTAAATCAGCTACAATACCTAAATCAGGTGCATACACTTTTCCAATTGTTTGCTGTTCAATATCCACATGAATCAGCTTTTTGTCCGGCGTAATAATCGTATAGTCCTGTGTGGTTACCTCCGACAGACGTGTTCCAAGTGCCAATATTACATCGGAATCATGCACTGTCTGAAGCACATTCGGATTTGTCCCAAGCCCAAGATGCCCTGCATATAACGGATGATCATTCGGAAAACAATCATGCCTCCTAAATGCGGCCATCACCGGTATGGAGAACTTTTCAGCAAATGCGATCAGTTCCGCTTCCGCCTGTGAACTTTTCACACCGCCACCTGCAATGATCAGCGGCTTTTGCGCTGCCGCAAGTAAAGCCTCCAAATTTTTCGCTTCCTGATCAGATGGTTTTGGCCTTGGCGTGACAGCGGATGGCCCGAAACGCATTTCGGCCTCCACCGGAAGTACATCTTCAGGAAGAGAAACAACAACAGGTCCAGGTCTCCCCGTCTGTGCAACCCGTAATGCACGCTGAACAAGTTCCGGCATGCGTTCCGGATCTTTCACCTCGACAGTCCATTTGGCAATATGGCCGAAGAACCGATCCAGATCCACCTCCTGAAAACCTTCTCTCCCTCTGAACTTGCTATGTACCTGCCCCAGAAATACAACCATTGGCGTTGAATCCTGAAAAGCTGTATGCACGCCAATAGATAGATTGGCAGCACCAACACCCCTTGTTGCAAGTACAATACCTGGCTTAAGAGAAGATTTGGCATAGCCTTCCGCCATAAATGCCGCACCACTTTCATGCCTTGCTGAAATGACACGAATGGCGTTTTCATCATGCAGGGCATCCAGCACAGGCAAATAACTCTCCCCGGGCACACAGAAAACATTGGATATTCCTTCAATCTGCAATGACTTAACAATTGCCCGGGCAGCAGACATTGTTTCGGTTCCAGCTACCGCTGAAGTTTTCATCCGTTCGTCACCTCTTTTAAATGGAGTCCTTGTATTCGTTGAATTACCTCATCCAAACGTTCTTCCGAAACGGACAACGAAATACGGACATAACCTTCTCCTTGCTTTCCGAATGTATTACCCGGTGTCACAATAACCCCCGCTTCATTCAATAACTTATCCGCAAACGTCATAGAAGTGAAACCTTTTGGAATCTTGGTCCATATAAAAATGGTGCCGTTCGGCCGCTCTGCCTGCATTCCGATTTTTCCCATCGCGCCATGTAGTTTTTTCATGCGTTTTTGATAAATCACATTATTTTTTCTGGAAGCGGAGAAGTCACTGTTCAAAGCCGCCGCAGCAGCTTTTTGCACCGGCAAAAATTGGCATGTATCTATATTGCTTTTTAATGCGGCAAGTGCTTGCACTACCTCTTTATTTCCAACCATATAGCCAATGCGCCAGCCAGTCATGGAAAAGGATTTAGACAATGATCCGAATTCGACAGCAACATCTTTTGCACCTGGTGCCTGCAATACACTTGGTGATGTATAGCCATTGAAGGTCACCATGTCATACGCGGCATCATGCACCAGCAAAAGGTCATTCTCTTCAGCAAACGTAACCGCTTTCATAAAAGTGCCGGCATCAACGGTTGCCGCCGTCGGATTCGATGGGTAATTTAAAAACATCGCCTTTGCTTTTTGCACAATTTGCTTATTAACCTGCCCGAATAATGGTACATACCCGTTCTCACGATCGAGCGGCAGTGAAACACTATCCCCGCCGGCCAAGTGAACGGCTGTCCGGTATACAGGATATCCCGGATCAGGCACCAGCACAGTATCGCCCGGGTTGATGGCCGCATGCATTAAGTTGGCTATGCCTTCTTTTGACCCGATAACCGCAAGTACCTCATTATCGGGATCCAAGTCCACGTTATACTGCCTTTTATAAAAGGCAGCCACCGCCTCTTTGAATTCCTGACATCCGCTATAAGTTGAGTATCGGTGATTTTCCGGTTTCTGTGCTTCTTCCGTCAGTTTATCAACAACAAACTGCGGTGCCGGCAAATCAGGGGCACCTATACCCAGGTCGATAACATCCATCCCTTCCGCCATGAGTTTCTTTTTCTTCCGCTGAAACTCTGAAAATAAATATGGCGGCAGATTTTTCACCTTCTCAGAAACAAAAGCCATCGCTCACCCACCTGTTTCATTTATTGAAATGCCATTTCATGTATCCGCTTACAGTATAAATCAACAAATGGGGATTTGCAATTGTTTAAAATAAACAGATTTCATTTTGCGATTGTATTACTTGCTGCATCCGTTTCTTTGGATTTTTTTATAACGGCATAGAAAATTACAAGGGCTGCTGCCACCATGGCGAGTCCAAGCCAAACACTGCCGGAAATGCCCAGGACAATGTATCCAAGCCCTGCTATTGCAGCGGCTGTAAAAGCATACGGTAATTGTGTTGTCACATGATCAATATGATGACAGCTTGATCCAGTTGATGACAGAATGGTTGTATCGGATATCGGGGAACAATGATCACCAAATACAGAACCGGCCAATACAGCAGCAAGCATTGGCAAAAGTAGATTAATATCTGTTGCTGCAGCAATTTGTCCTGCAATCGGCAGCAAAATACCGAATGCCCCCCACGATGTTCCGGTTGCAAAAGCAATAAACCCGGCCATGATGAACACGATTACCGGCAGCAATGTTAACGATAAATTGGATGATTGTACAACTCCGGCTAAAAATTCACCTGTTTCCAGTTCGCCAATTAAAAATACAATAGACCATGCAAAAATCAGGATCGTAAAGCCCGGCAGCATTGATTTTGCTCCTTCTGCCAATCCTGTGCCAAAATGTTTGCCGGACAATTTCCCCGGCCCCATATGAGGAAAGAACATGATAAAGGTAATGATAATTCCGGTTAAGCCGCCGTACAGCAATGATTTCGCCACAGCGGCAGCTCCAAAAATATCAACCAGCGATGCCCCTGCCTCGGACGCTTCCAATCCTGTCCAATACATAAACCCTACCGTTGCAACAAATAAAACGGCAATTGGAATCACCAGATCAGATACCTTCCCTGCATCACTTTCCGGCAGTTTTGATTCCACATCAACACTTTCCTTATGATTCGGATCCAGTACCTCACCTGTTCTTGCCGCCCGAACCTCGTGTACTTTCATCGGACCAAAATCTGCCTCTTTTAATGCAATTACAAGTACAACACCCAATGCAGCCCATACATAAAAGTTCATCGGAATCATCTGCATAAAAGCTCCAAATGCCGTAATATCTGTCAGCCCCTGTGCAGCAATAATAGTCCCGATTATCCCGATAATGTAGGCACCCCAGCTTGAAACCGGTGCAATCACACAAACCGGTGCAGAAGTAGAATCTACAATATATGCAAGTTTGGCCCGGGAAACACGGTGCTTGTCTGTAACCGGTTTGCACACCTGTCCAACTGTTAGACTGTTAAAATAGTCATCAACAAAAACAATGATTCCCAGCACCATTGTCATGAGCTGGGCACCGGCTCGGGTTTTAACACGACGGATCATCCAGTCACCGAACGCCTTTGTGCCACCCATCATACTGATGAATGCGGTGATAATTCCAAGCATTAGTACAAACAGAAGAATGTAGACGTTCCATGTATTCAGGGCTCCATCCGCCACAAATATCCCCTTAAATGATTGCCAGATCAGACCAAGTGTTTCAAAAATGTTAAAACTTGCAATAAATAATGCAGCTGCAACAATTCCAACACCCAATGACAACAGAACCCTTTTTGTAATCAGCACCATAATAATTGCCAGTAACGGGGGAACAATCGACCAAATTGTATTCTCCATCGTATGCCTCCTTTTTTCGTTAGGCTCTTTTTTCTGAAAGATTGTTGTTTTCTTTTGATTAATAGACTACGACCAATGTGAGATGCTATGACACCGCTCCGGAAATACACTTCGCTTTCCTCGGAAGCAAAAACCGCTTCCTGCGGGATCTTCAGCTGTTGCTTTTCCCGCGGGAGTCTTCGTGTATTTCCTACGCTGGACTATATCTTAAATACTATAAATCCACTACCTTTTTTGCGTCGCAGTTTATAAATCATGTGTAAAACAACAAAGAGCCTTTCTTTAAGACTGATTCCTTTTTCTATGGCAATGGCTTTCCTTATTATGCCCGCATCTAACCCTCCTCCCCTTGTCCGATAATTTCTTCCCGCTAACGATAAAATTCGATGCGGATATTTCAAAATCCTTTTTATTATGAAAAAATATTTTTAATACAATTTGCATGTTAAGATAAAAATAGATTACTAAATTTCTTTGGATGGGGTGTTAAAATCTTGAATCTCGAAAAATCCTACGCAACTTACCTGGATGAACAGGATGTCCTAAAAACCTACCGCAATGAATTTTATAACCGGAATAACATCATTTATCTTGACGGCAATTCACTTGGACTACTTTCAAAACGCGCTGAAAAAGCAGTTGATCATATGATGCAGTCTTGGAAACAGTATGCAATTGATGGCTGGACCGAGGGAAATAATCCGTGGTATTACCTTTCCGAGCAACTAGGGAAATTATCGGCACCATTGGTTGGTGCTTACAGCGATGAAGTGATTATAACTGGCTCAACAACTACCAACCTGCATCAATTAACCGCCAGTTTCTATAAACCTGAAGGAAATAGAACTAAAATTCTTGCTGATGAGCTGAATTTTCCTTCTGACATTTATGCATTAAAAAGCCAATTAAAACTAAAAGGATATCATCCGGATGAGCATTTCATCCAGGTGAAAAGCAGGGATGGAAATACCTTTGAAACCCGGGATATCATTGACCAGATGACCGATGATGTTGCATTAATTGTTCTTCCGGGGGTACTGTACCGAAGCGGTCAAATTCTTGATATGAAAACACTGACAAATGAGGCGCATAAACGCGGCATTCTTATTGGTTTCGATTTATGCCATTCCATCGGGGCAATTCCGCACCATTTGACTGAATGGGACGTGGATTTTGCTTTCTGGTGTACCTACAAACATTTGAATGGCGGTCCGGGCAGTGTTGGAGGATTATATGTAAATCGGAAACATTTCGGCAATAACCCCGGTCTTGCCGGATGGTTCAGTTCCTCCAAGGAAAAACAGTTTGATATGGAACACACCCTGACGCCAGCTGCAGATGCAGGAGCTTATCAGATTGGTACGCCGCATGTACTGAGCGCCGCTCCATTGCTTGGTTCACTGGAAATGTTTGCGGAAGCCGGCATGAAACAGATTCGAACCAAATCACTGCAGCTTACCCAATATCTGATGAAACTGATTAAAGCGGACTTAACGGAATATGGTCTGGAAATCGCCAATCCAATTGATGATGCTAAACGCGGCGGGCACGTTTTCCTTGTACATCCGGAAGCCGCAAGAATCTGTAAAGCATTAAAAGCGGAAGGCGTCATCCCCGATTTCCGCAAACCGAATGGCATCCGGCTTGCACCGGTTGCCCTATATAATACATTTGAAGACGTTTGGGAAACTGTTCAAATTTTAAAGACCATCCTAAAAGAAGAACGATATAAACAATATGAAAACAAAAGGGGAATCATTGCATAATGAAAAATGCACAATGGATTGATATATCGCAGCCGCTGACAAATGACATGGCCCATTTTCCGGGTGATACACCATATGATTATTCACTGACCTTTGCCAAACAAGATGGCGGTCCGGCAAATGTCGGTCAATTAACAGCCAGTCTCCATACCGGAACACATGTCGATGCACCATTTCATTACGATTCAGCCGGGGAAACAATCGACCAGCTCGCACTCGATTTGTACATTGGCCGTACAAAGATCATAGACGTCAGCCATACTGACAACATTACTGCTGATGTATTGGCTGCGTTTGATTTGGAAGGGGTGGAGCGCCTGCTTTTACACACTTCCCTACCCAATAACCCGAAGCGCTTTCCGAAAAAATTACCGGAACTTGACCCGGGTATTGCCGCGTATTTGCACGAAAAAGGTGTGAAATTACTTGGTGTTGATATGCCATCAGTTGATGCTCCTGACAGCAAAGAACTGGCAACCCATCATGCCCTGCATGACAATGGGATTTATATAATGGAAAATCTAATGCTTGATCAGATACAACCGGGGATGTATGAGCTGATTGCACTGCCGCTTGCACTTCATGGAGCTGACGGAAGCCCGGTTCGTGCCGTGGTAAAACCGCTGAAAGGGAGCGAATACAATGACTGACCAACGCTTTAAAAATGAAAAAGAAATTCATACGGATTTTCTGAAAAAAATGACGTACGGCGATTATTTGCAGCTTGATCAGCTTTTATCCAGTCAAAAACGGCTTTCTGATCATCATGATGAAATGCTGTTTATTATTATTCATCATGTCAGTGAACTGTGGCTAAAGCTGATCATCCATGAAACCCGGGGAGCCATTGAGGCAATCCAAAAAGATGATTTGCGTACTTCGTTTAAAATGCTTTCCCGCGTTTCCAAAACACAGGCGCAGATTATTCAGGCATGGGATGTATTATCAACAATGACACCGGCCGAATATATGGAGTTTCGCGACAAGCTGGGCAATGCTTCCGGTTTTCAGTCCTATCAGTACCGTCTGGTAGAATTTGTGCTTGGCTATAAAACGCCGCATATCCTGAAAATTTATAAAAAGAACCCGGAAATCCATTCGATTTTGGAGGATGCCTATCACAAACCAGGGCTGTATGATGTGGCAATTCATGCACTGGCTCGGCATGGTTTTGACATCAGTGATGACGTATTGAACAGGGACTTTTCCAAAACATACGAAAAAGATGCATCCGTTGAAGCAGCCTGGATTTCCGTATACAAAAACGTCTCAGACCATTGGGAGCTATATGAGCTTGCAGAAAAACTGGTTGATATCGAGGACTGGTTCCAGCAGTGGCGTTTCCGGCATATGAAGACAGTCGAGCGGATTATCGGACATAAAAAAGGAACAGGCGGCTCATCCGGTGTCGGATACCTGAAGCATGTCCTTGACCACTATTTTTTTCCCGAATTATGGGATTTACGATCCAAGATATAAATCAATCGTTGCATATACCTCAAATATGTTATACTAAAAAATAATATTTTTTGGGAGGCAAACAATGGACGCGAACAAAGATCAATGGTCATCACGAATCGGCTTTATATTATCATCAGCTGGTGCTGCAATAGGTCTGGGGGCAATTTGGAAGTTTCCTTATATGACCGGCATGAACGGTGGCGGCGCTTTTTTTCTGCTGTTTATCGCGTTTACAGTAGTGATTGGTCTCCCGCTTTTAATTGCTGAATTTGTCATCGGACGGGGTGCCGAGCGTGAGGCAATATCCGCATACAAGAAACTGGCGCCGAAAAGCGGCTGGTCTATTATCGGACGCTGGGGTGTTTTCGGATCGTTCGTTCTGCTTTCATTTTACAGTGTTGTCGGCGGATGGGTGCTCTTGTACTGCCTATTATCAATCCCGGGACTCATTATTAAGAACGGGGCCAACTATGAACAGCTTTTTGGAAACATAACTTCCAACCCGCTTGTGACCATCGCAGGACTTGGACTGTTTCTGATTATCAATATTGTTGTTATCTCATTCGGGATCAAAAACGGAATCGAGAAGGCGAGCAAGATCATGATGCCGCTTTTATTTATCTTTTTCATTATACTCGTTATCCGTTCAGTCACATTTGAAGGAGCATCTGCCGGCTTGGAATTTTTCCTGCAGCCGGATTTTTCGAAATTAAGCGGTGAAAGTGTGCTCTATGCATTGGGACAGTCATTCTTTTCACTCGCTGTAGGCTTCTCCGTAATGGTTACATACAGCTCTTACCTCGGAAAGGATGTAAGTCTGCCATTTGCGGCGGGGTCAGTATCATTTATGAACATCTTTGTCTCCCTGCTTGCAGGGCTGGCCATCTTCCCGGTCGTCTTTTCATTTGGATTGGAACCAACTGAGGGACCTGGACTATTGTTCATGGTTTTACCGGAAGCATTTGCGCAAATGCCATTTGGCGAAGTATTTTTAAGTCTGTTTTTATTACTTTTTCTATTTGCGATTTTGACATCATCCTTCAGTATGCTGGAAATTATCACATCAGCATTTACAGTTAATAAAAACCGCTCCCGTACAAAAGTGGCCTGGGTTGCCGGAATCATTGTGTTTATCGCTGGTATTCCGGCTGCTCTGTCATCAAGTACGATGAAAAACGTAAAGATTTTTAATTTGACTGTTTTTGATGCAAGTGATTTTCTGGTCAGCAATATTTTACTTCCAGGCGGATGCTTGCTGATTGCCTTATTTATAGGAATCCGTATGGAAAAATCATTAATGAAGCAGGAATTTTCATACAGCAATAACCTGTCACCATCCATGTACCAGCTTTGGTTCCAGATTATGCGCTGGCTTGTGCCGATTACGATCGTTATCGTATTTTTGGGCTCAATGGGAATTCTGTAAAAAAGATGCCTCCCGCAGGCATCTTTTTTTAGGTAAACAGTTTCAGAAGTTTCCGAGGTTACAAAAATGACGGAATGGGAATTAATAATTATGGGAGGAGATATTATTGTCACGAAAAATTGTCATTGTTGGCGGTGTCGGCGGCGGCTCGACTGTTACATCACAAATCAGACGGGTTGATCCGGATGCCGAAATCATCCTGTTTGATAAGGGGAGCTACATCGGTTTTTCCAATTGCGGTATGCCTTATTATATTGGCGGCGTTGTAGAAAAAAGGAAGAAGCTTCTTATCGATACGGAAAAGTTTTCGGACAAATTCAATGCAGACGTTCGAACCAATGCGGAAGTGACGTCCATTGACCGTGTGAGTAAATCGGTATCCTATAATGATGCATCAGGCACACATAAAGAAACGTATGACACGCTCATTTATGCTCCGGGTGCAACAGCTGTCACGCCTGATTCCACAGGCATTAATCCTGACAGAACATTCACATTGCGAACCATTCCGGATATGGATGAAATTTATCATTATATCCAAAACCATCAGCCTAAAAACTGTGCCATCATTGGTGCTGGTTTCATCGGGATGGAAATGGTTGAAAACCTGACCAATATCGGAATCGATTGTACCATTGTCGACCGGTCCAAACAGGTCATGAAGCTGGTTGACAAGGAAATCGCCGAACCGATTGAAAATCATCTGGAGGAAAAAGGTGTTCACGTTATGCTGGAAGAGAGTCTTGATTCTTTTTCAGATAACGGAACCAAATTACAATTAAAAAGCGGCAAAACATTGCAGGCTGACATGACCATTATGGCAACAGGAGTCAAACCGAATACAAACATTGCCAAAGCAGCCGGGCTGGAAACTGGTAAAACAGGAGCATTGAAGGTAAATGATTTTATGCAGACCAATGACCCAGACATTTATGCTCTCGGTGATGTTGTGGAAACGGAGGACTTTCTGACGCGTAATCCACGCAATGTGGCACTTGCCTGGCCAGCTCATCGACAGTCATTTATTATTGCAAACCACTTAGAGGGAAAAGATATTCCATACAACGGCACACTTGGGTCAGCTATTTTTAAAGTCTTTGATTTGGATGTTGCCGCGACAGGTTTGAATAGAACTGCTTTGAAACAACTGGGAATTTCATTTAAAGAGGCAACCCATGAAGCGTTGTCACATGCCGGATATTACCCGGGTGCGGACAAGATATCGCTGAAGGTACTTTTTGATGCAAAAGTCGGTACCATTTACGGTGCACAGTGTGTCGGCGAAAGCGGTGTTGACAAACGGATTGCCGTTATTTCAACAGCTATGAAAGGAAAAATGACCGTAGCTGACCTGGCACAACTCGAACTCGCATATGCACCACCATACTCATCACCAAAAGACCCGGTCAATATTCTGGGATACAAAGCATCCGGAATGCTGGATGGCAAGGGCTGATATGGGATTTTTCCGGAAAGATCGTATTTCTGCTTGAATGCCCGAATAACGCTTCTTCGCCGGATGGTCCACTATTCCATAAAAAAAGCACCAAGACGTTCTGGTGCTTTTTCCATTATAGATCATCTGCAACACGGTATACGGCTGAGAATTTAGTTTCATCCATTAATTCACTTACATGAACACGGACACCATGTCCAAAAATGATTTCTTCTCTGGTCATTGCGATAATCATGGATTTGGTCTTGTTTTGCAAATCCAAATAAATGTCTCCAACGAGCGGTTTCAGTTCATCGTTGTCATCCATGTTCTGTGGCGATTCGTCCGCCAGCAGCTGTTCTTCGGATACCAGATTTTTATCAAAGTATGCAATCTCGTTGCTTCCATCCGCCTTGCCGGGAACCATGACAACATATTCACTGTGCTTAACCCCGTTGTCTCTTGTTGTTACAACATTGCCATCTTCCACATTATCCACTTTTTCAATATCGTTCAATGAATAATGATCCAGAAAATCAGGGGTTGGTTTGATAATTAAAATGTAATTCCCTTTTTCAGGCTTTGTGTCCTTGTCTATGGTATATCGTTTTCCGTAAAAAATAAATGTATCATTATGTTTTGGGCGATAAAGCGTAATTTCGCTTGCTCTTGTTAAAATCTGCTTCATATCCTTCAAACGATATAAATGGACGGACTGTCTGAACATTGGTTTAACGGAATAAACTTTGTGCAGTTCATTTTTGTAGTAAACAAACTGTCCTTTTCGTACTTGAAACAGCTTCATAATTGACTTCCTCCCAATTACATATATATTAGGTCACTCTTATTTTCCCATATTACCATGGACTTTAAACATGGAACAGAGTAAATCTTTAAATTTTTACCGAAAGAAAATTTTATGCTGTTCTGTTTTTGAAAAAGCCGGTCAACAGCACTGCAGCTGTTATGAGTGCAGTACATAAATATGTTACAAGTCCTTGATGAAGGTTTAGCCAATCCAGCACGAATCTGTCCTCAACAATCATACTGCCTGCTGTCCAAGCAAGAATACCAGCACCTATATAAGCAATCCAGGCATGCTTGTCCATTAGCCTGACAATCAGCTTGGACCCGAAAATCATGATCGGGATACTGACCGCAACCCCAATTGCAATCATTCCGATATGCCCGTTTGCTGCACCGGCAATCGCCACCACATTATCAAGACTCATGACCGCATCGGCCATAATTATGGTTCCGACGGCTTTTAGAATGGTTCCGGATGATTTTATTTCTGTATCCTCCTCATCGTCCACGAGCAGATTAACAGCAATATAAATGAGCAACAGACCACCTATCAAATGAACAAGTGGAACTTGCAGCAGATATACAATGATAATCGCAAATATGATTCGTAATAATACCGCCCCGCCGGTACCGATAAGTATCGCTTTATTCCGCTGGTGTTTCGGTAATGCCCGTGTTGCCATCGCAATGACAACCGCATTGTCGCCGGATAATACAATATCAATCGCAATAATATTCAATAAGGCAAATATTGCTTCCGCAGAAAATTCAAAACCTGACATGTTACTGCCACCTTTCCAAAAAAACCTCAACATTACTATTTTACCACTTCTGATAGTCTTCGTAGAAATGATAAAACCTGACAATTGAAATGGCGATGCGAATTTACCTTATGACATAATCGTTTGTTCGCTGGATACTGCTACTATTACGCTTATCGCACATTTTTATCCATGTGGACAAAGGGCAATTCCGTATCCACCTCACCTATTATTCGCTTTGTGTAAACCTGTTCGCCGCGCAGCCATGCCCCAAAGTCAAAAATGACGGGATCCCGGTCTCCGCCAAGTGCAAACCAGGCTTTTTGCTGTTTTGGCAAATAAGCTGCTGTGTGAATCGTTCCGGACCAATTTTTGTACTGGTCGGAAAAAACCCCTTTGTCCGTGTCATTCAGCAAACGAAACGCCTGATATGCCTCTGTCACATAGTGCCGCTGCTTCTCCATAGCATCCAGCCGCTTATACGAATCGGTCAAATGGTGACGGTTCTCATCTTGCATCAGTTCAAAATGATTTGTACAAACGTTTGATTGCCGGACCATTACCCCACGCGGCGTCGCTTCAACAACATACGTTTCTTCATCACGGTCCAGCAAAATATAGCTGAAAGAATGCCGATGGGGGATTTCCTTAAGCAATGAAACAGCTTCCCCAACATCCGCGCATGTTTCCAGTACAAGTCTTCCAATCATATTACAGATAAATCCATCGCCGGGCTTTTTCCGGTGCATGAAGTTATATCCCAGGGCTAAGCCTTTTTCATTCATTCCATCCATTCGGCCGGTTATCCGTTGTGATGGCCCGATAACGGCGTAACCCTGATCACTGGGCTGGAAAAATGTATACCGTCCTTCATATGTTTTTGGGTGATAATCATAGTTCCGGACCATATAATCATTTCCCGTCAGTATGGAACAACCGCTCCGTACGTATTCCAAACGGTAACCGCCGAAATCCTGGAGTACTGCATCCATGTCCCATTCCAGCGCATCACCGATACCTGTAAGTTCATCCCAAACACCCGGTGATACCCTGGTGATAGCATCTTTTGCTTCCCTCTGGTCAATGGTAAAGCGCGGCCTTCTGATGCGCCATTGTTTCTTGCGGTTTTGTATCGTAAAGGAATCTTTTAATAATTCCCCCTGCAAATACCCAAAATCATAGTGTGATCCTCTGAACTGTACGATGTCACTATATATGTTCTTCAAAAAAACCTCTCCCATTCCTGAAACCAATTTCCATCTTTAAACGTATGTATACATGTAACATATCATATCTTAGGAGCTGAAAGCATGACAGGAATTTTACTTACAACCATCCTATCGTTCATTTTGTATGCTGTTTTTGCCGGCATTATCATTGCCAGCAGTAAAACAGCAAAAAGCCGTACTTCAAAAATAGCAGGGCTTATTTTTATTGTCCTTTTTATCATTGGGGGTATCCTCAACTATATTATTCTGCTGCCGATCACAATCCCGAATATGGTGATCGCAAATATTGTAATGGCCGCCATTGGAACCTTTTTATTGTACGGAATGACCGCCACCAAATTTCAAAAGAAGGTCCGCGGCACCTATGAGGCTGCTGGAGGGTTTTTAATCTTATTGGCAGTTATTGCTGTACCGGGAATTTTTATAATGGGGATCCTGTCACTGGATAACACCTATGAATCCATTGCTAAGAAAGATGTTGAAGAGGCAAAGCCATTGGATAAAGATACAACACCAATTGTTGTATCACCGGAATTTGCCCGGAATAAAATGCAAAAATCGATGAGTGTCGTTCCCAACACGCAATATTATGACCTGGGAAAACTGCAGGTGCAGAAGATAAATGATGAGGTTGTTTTTGTTGCGCCGGTTGAATTCACCGGCTTCTGGAAATATTTTCGCGGAAAGGAAACAGAAGGCTATTTCACGATATCCGCAACGAATATTAATGCGCAGCCGGAATTTGTCAAAAGCAAGATGAAATATACCAGTTCCAGCTACTTCAACGATAATGTCCAGCGTACCATTTATAATGCATATCCAACATATATTCAAAGCGGCGATCCGCAAATTGAAGTGGATGAAAACGGAAAACCATGGTATGTTCAAACGTTATACCAGCCAATTGGAGTAACTAACAAACCGGACATGAGCGATCTTTATGCAGCTGTTGTTGATCCGGTCACAGGCGAAGTCAGCAAATATAAAACCGAGAATGCACCCGAATTTATTAACGGCTCAGTCAGTTCGGAGATGGCAACTGCTGAAAACGAGTACTTTGGAAAATATGTGCACGGCTGGCTCAATTCCCTATTCGGAAAAGAAGATGTAAAAATACCAAATGAATCTGGTACGGAGAGCAGTGTAACTCCTATTTTTGATGATAATGGGGATATGTACTACTTTACCGACATGGCATCACCAAAAGAAAACATTGATTCAGCACTCGGATACACAATGATCAACGCCCGCACCGGGGAGCTGACGTATTATAACGGCAAGAAAAACAACGGAATTATGGACAGCAAAGGTGCAAAGGAAATTGTGAACAAAGAATTCCCGGAAAAGAACTGGAAAGGTTCCATGCCGGTACTGTACAACATTGACGGCAATCCAACCTGGGTCGTAAACGTACTTGACCCGAATGGCCTGTTTAAAAAATACGCCTATATCAAAGCAGGAGATGCTGACTTTGTTGTGTTTGGAGATACAGCAAAAGAAACACTGGAAGCATACCGTCTACAGCTTGTACAGGATCCGGGAAATGTAGAATCCAGCGGTGAATCGAATCTGGAAAAAATAAAAGGAACCGTCAATCGTGTACTTGTAACATCCACCCAAAAAACCGGTCAGGTCATCCAATTCATTCTAAAAAATGACCAGACCATTTATACAATTAATGCCGGAAAAGAACCGCTTGCACTATTCCTGCAATCCGGTGATAAAGTAACATTTGAGGCGCTCGTCCGTGAGAATGGGACAGGAATCGTCGAGACAATCGAAATAAAAGGATTGACGAAATAACTGAAAACGTCCTGGAGGGTTATACCTTCCAGGACGTTTTTTATTCACCACGCAGGCTTTCGGCAAGTTCGGAAAGCTCTTCCCAGCGTTCCAATTTCTGTTCCAGTTTTTCTTCAAGCTGTTCCTGCTCGGTATAGTAATCCTGCACTTTTTCCAGATCACTTCCAGCCTGTTCAATCCTTCCCTGCAATGCTTCCAGTTCTGTTTCAAGCGCCGTTATGTCATCCTCAATGGTCTCCCATTCCTTTTTATCACGGTATGACATTTTTTTACGGTGGGAAGATTTTGTTGTTTTTTCATTAACCGGCGCTTTTTTCTTCACGGTATCCTGTTTGACTTCCTGTTCCAGATATTCACTGTAGTTACCGTAAAAATGCTTGATCTTATCGTTGTTTTTGAAAACAAGCAAATGGTCAATGACCCGATCCAGGAAATACCTGTCGTGGGAAACTGTAATAACAACCCCTGGAAACTGGTCAAGGTACTCTTCCAGGACACTCAATGTTTGCGTGTCCAAATCATTGGTCGGTTCATCCAAAAACAGCACGTTCGGCTCGCGCATTAGGACTTTCAATAAATAAAGCCGTCTCTTTTCCCCGCCGGAAAGCCTGCCGATGTAGGTCCGCTGCTCCGAACGCGGGAATAAAAACCGTTCAAGCATTTGTTCAGCTGTTATCGTTTCACCGTTTTTCGTGTGAATGACTTCAGCAACTTCCTTGATGTAATCCACTACCATGGAATCAGGATCAAGTTCTTCATCACCCTGTGTGTAGTAACCGATTTTTACCGTCTCACCGACTTCCATTTCACCCTGATCCGGTTGGATTCGTCCTGCCATCATGTTCAGCAGAGTTGTTTTCCCGGAACCGTTCGGCCCGATGATACCAAGGCGGTCACCAGGCACAATCAGAAAATCAAAATCATGAAGCAATGTTTTTCCCGCAAATGTTTTCTGGATTCCCTGTAATTCCATTACCTTTTTCCCAAGTCGTGTTGACCCTGCCTGGAATGCTACATTCTGCTGCTTTGTATCGAATTTCTTCTCCTGTAAAGCATGCACCCGCTCAACGTGGGCCTTCTGTTTGGTGGAACGGGCCCTTGCCCCGCGCTTCAGCCAGGCGAGTTCCCGTTTCAATGTATTTTGATGTTTCTGTTCATTCTGCGCTTCCAGTTCCTCGCGTTCAGCCTTCTTCTCCAGGAATAACTCGTAGTTGCCTTCATAGACATAAAAATTGCCTTTATCCAATTCAAAAATATGATTGGTCACCCGGTTTAAAAAATAACGATCGTGTGTTACAAGCAGCAAGGCCCCTTGAAATGTTGCCAGGAAGTTCTCGAGCCATTCCACTGTTTCATTATCCAGGTGGTTAGTCGGCTCGTCGAGAATCAAGAGATCTGCCGGCTGAATCAGTGCTTTGGCAATCGCAACCCGCTTTTTCTGTCCGCCGGAAAGTTCCGCTGTATTTTTATTAAAATCGGTAATGCCAAGCTTTGTAAGAATTGTTTTAGCTGCAGCGTTTGCCTCCCATGCTTCATGCTGATCCATCTGTTGCTGCATATTCAGAAGATGTTCCTGTGCCTGTTCATCATTGGATTCATCTTGCAGCCGATGCAATGCCTGTTCATAGTTACGCATAACCTTCATAATGGTTGCATCGCCATAATAAATCTGTTCGATGACCGTTTTGTCTGAATCCAGATCCGGATCCTGAGCCAAATATTCAATCCGGTAATCTTTGGGATGATTCATCGTGCCGCTCTCCGCCGGGTCAATTCCGGCCAGCACCTTCAAAAATGAGGATTTCCCCGTGCCATTTACACCAATAAGTCCGATTCGATCCTGTTTTTTAATGGTACATGTTACATCTTGAAACAAAACTTTTTCCCCGTAGGATTTATATAAATTCTCTATTGTGAGCATATAATTTCCTTCCTATTTCCGCTGTCTGAGATATTGCTTTACAAAAAGAACAATCAAAAATAACAACCATGATGTCACACCATAGTAGATATACGTGCTAAGCTGGTCCATCTTTGAAAAAAAGATCGTCATCCCAAGCCAAATAACGCCTATAGCCAGAATCTGATATCCGAAAAACTTCATAAGCCTTGCCCCCAAATCTTCCTGTTCCTTCTGTTACAAGTTTATCTTAAAGGGCTTCGTTTTTCCATCAAAAAAAGACCGGGGACAGTTTATCAATCTACCGCCCCTCGGTCTTTTTACCATTCCAGCTGTTTGGCAACATTCGCAGTTTCAATCGCAGCAACAGCTGCCTCTGCCCCTTTGTTGCCTGCTTTAGTACCTGCACGTTCAATAGCCTGTTCAATCGTTTCAGTCGTTAAAATACCGAAAATAACTGGTTTACCTGATTGAAGGGATGCATTGGATACACCCTTTGCCGCTTCATTACACACATAATCATAATGTGATGTCGACCCGCGGATTACGGTGCCCAAAGCAACAACTGCATCATAACCGCCGGAAGTTGCCATTTTTTGGGCAATCAATGGAATTTCAAATGCGCCGGGAACCCAGGCAACATCAATGTTTTCTTCATCCACCCCGTGCCGTTTTAAAGTGTCTGTGGCACCACCAAGTAATTTACTCGTAATAAATTCATTAAACCGCGCTACTACAATGCCTATTCTCATATCTGTCCCAACCAGATTTCCTTCAAACGTTTTTCCCATTTTGCTTCATCTCCTTTTATCACTGATGAAAGTTCAATAAGTGTCCCATTTTATCGAGCTTGGTGTGCATATATTTTTCATTTTCTTTTCGTGTAGCAGTTTGAATTGGGATACGCGAACCGATATCAATTCCATACGATGCAAGTCCTGTCACTTTTTTCGGATTGTTGGTCAGCAAGTCTACTTTTTTAATACCCAAATCTGTTAATATTTGTGCGCTCAAATTGTATTCGCGCAGATCAGGTGCAAATCCAAGCTGCTCATTCGCTTCGACAGTATCCATACCGGCATCCTGCAGCTGATATGCCCGAAGCTTATTAAGTAAACCAATACCACGGCCTTCCTGACGCATGTAAACCAACACACCTGCACCCGCTTCATCTATCTTTTGCAGTGCCGCATGCAGCTGAGGACCACAATCACACCGGTAGGACCCAAACACATCACCAGTCAGACATTCCGAATGAATTCGTGTCAGAACTGCATCCGCTGCATCAACGTCCCCTTTCACCAATGCAATATGTTCCTTATCATCCAAATCGTTGGTGTAACCATAGACTTTAAATGTACCAAACTCGGTTGGCAGCGTTGTTTCAACTACACGACTGACATGAATTTCGTGTTGTTTGCGATGTGCTGCCAAGTCAGCAATCGAAATCAGTTTCAAATCGAATGTTTTTGCCATCGCTTCTAAATCCGGAACCCGTGCCATTGTTCCATCTTCCTTAATGATTTCACAAATCACCCCTGCCGGAAATGCACCGCTTAACATGGCCAGATCAACCGATGCTTCTGTGTGACCGGAGCGCGTCAGTACTCCGCCGTCTTTGGCAATAAGCGGAAACACATGACCCGGCTGTTTAAAATCAATTTCCTTTGCTTCAGGATCCAGCAATGCCTGAATGGTCCTGGAACGTTCATCTGCACTAATTCCAGTTTTCGTATCCTTATGATCGATACTTACGGTAAATGCTGTACCAAACGGATCTGTACTGCGGCTGGTCATCAATGGAAGATTCAGCTTTTCCGCCAGCCGCTCCGTTATCGACGTACAGACAAGACCTTTTCCATGGGTGATCATAAAATTGATAACATCCGGTGTTGCCTGCTCAGCAAGTGCAACCAAATCTCCTTCATTTTCCCTGTCCTCATCATCGACCACGATGACCGGTTTTCCTGCCTTTAAATCCTTAACTGCCTCTTCTATCGTATCAAACATTGTCCCACTTCCTTCACATGAATCCGTTATTTTTCAAAAACGCCTGGTTAATACCTTCTTTTTGGCCGATACTTTGATTTTGAATCATATTATGAACATGCTTGGCGAGCATATCACACTCAATATTTACAACATCCCCATCTTTTTTATCACCCAGAATCGTTTCCGACACTGTATGCGGAATCAGTGAGATGGTAAATACATTCGGCATCACATCGAAAATGGTTAAACTGACGCCATCAACAGCTACCGAACCTTTTAACATAAAGTATTTAACCAGTTCTTCCGGAATTTCAATATCGTAATAAATAGCATTTTCATTTGCTTCTTTTCGTATAATTTTGCCTTTTCCATCAACATGTCCGGACACAAAGTGCCCACCAAACCGGCCATTCGCAGGCATCGACCTTTCCAAGTTCACGCTGGAACCCGCTGTTAAGGAGTCCAGTGAGGTGGCTTTAATTGTTTCCGGCATCACATCAACTTGAAAATCAGCTGCAGAAAATTTCGTGACGGTCAGGCAGATTCCGTTGACAGCGATACTGTCGCCGAGACGAACATCTTCCACAACTTTTTCCGAACCAATTGTCATTTCAACTGATTGTTCAGATACACGCTTCATTTTTTTTACAATACCTTTTTCTTCAATGATTCCTGTAAACATGTCAATCGTCCTTTCGTGGTTCCGCAACAATTCTAATATCATTGCCAATCATCTCAACATGCCGGATTACCATTTCAAGGGTATCTTTCATATACGAAAAACCATTTCCGGCAAACGATGTCGGGGCAGCTTGACCGCCGATTAGTTTCGGTGCCATGTAGGTAATCAGCTGATTAATGTATCCACTTTCCAAAAATGACCCGTTCACTGCAGCGCCGCCTTCGACAAAGAGAGACATGATACCGTGACGCCCCAAATATTGCAAAACACTTTCAACGTCCAGTTTCTCCAGCCGGACAATGGTAACACTCTCTTTTTCAGCGTACGATTTTTCTGCTACATCCGACACGACACTTTTTGTAAAAATCCATGTTTCCGCTTTACCGTCATTCAGAATTGTTGCATCCAACGGCGTTTTAAGTGATGTATCTAAAATAATTCGTATTGGGTTCTTTCTGCCATTTGGGAGCCTGGCAGTCAGACTTGGATTGTCGGTGATAACTGTGTTTACACCAACCAGAATTGCATCGTGCATATGACGATACTGGTGGACATCAAGCCTTGCTGCCTCTCCGGTTACCCATTTGCTGTCGCCAGTATGTGTTGCCGTTTTCCCATCCAAACTGACAGCAGACTTTACAGTTACGTATGGTTTTTTCGTTTGGATAAAGTGGAAAAATGCAGCGTTTACCGCATTCGCTTCTTTTTCCAGAACACCCTGTTTCACTTCAATGCCGGCCTTCCGCAGCTTCTCCAAACCCTGACCTGCAACTTTCTTATTCGGATCAGTCGCCGCAACAACCGTCCGGCTGATACCATTTTTCACAATCAAATCCGCGCAAGGCGGTGTTCTCCCATGATGACTGCACGGCTCCAGTGTGACGTAAATGGTTGCACCGCCGGATCTTTCCCCGGCCATTTGTAACGCATGTACTTCTGCATGCGCCTCACCGGCTTTCAGATGTGCACCGAAACCTAAAATCTCCCCATTCTTAACAACAACCGCACCAACAGGCGGATTGGGACTGGTCTGGCCGGAAACAGCTCGGGCAAGGTTCAAGGCTATTTGCATATAATATTCATCATCCAAATTAATTTCACTCCCTTTAACCAATTAAAAAAACCCCTGAATCAGCTTCAGAGGCCAAGGGCAGAATTTTATAAGGGTATACGCGTATGATTAAAAAGCTGGTTTGCATACAGTAAAAATACCTGCACAAACCATCCAGCAACATAAAAAATCCTTATAAATCCCTTCTCCCATCCAGACTTTAACTGTCGGTTCCGGAGTTGCACCGGATCCACCGCTTGGCATAATACCGCACGGGTCACGGACTAAAAAGCATACGCTTCATCACCGTCGATTGGGAATTTCACCCGACCCCGAAGGAACTTGCATTATAATATTGTATTTTTGTTATACCTTAATCACGATAGAATCGCAACCAATTCAGCTTATGTAGGATAAGCTGAACTAATTTTACTAGTTATGCCGAATTTTTTCAACAAATCGACAACCATTATCATATTGACAGATCTTTAATCGACTCGGCCAAGGCTAACATGAACATCGATTGGAAGATGCCTGGATTAATGGTAAATACACCTTTACAACCGCACCTTCCGAACTGCTTGCAACTTTCATTACACCTTTATGCTTTTCGATAATCTGATGACAAATCATTATTCCCAGACCTGTCCCATCATCCTTTGTTGTAAAAAACGGATTCCCTATTTTACTTAATAGATGATCCGGTATCCCATAACCCTGGTCTTCGATTCGAATTAAAAGTGTATCTGCATTATGTTTTTTTAATGAAATGAATATCGTTCCACCATTTGGCATTGCTTCGATTGCATTTTTTAGAAGATTGATAAACACCTGTTTAATTTGATTTCCATCACAATTTATGTCCGGTAAATCTGATTCAATATATTTCTCTATTTTAATGTCATTTTGTTTAGCTTGTGTCTCAATTAAAGAAATGACTTGGGCTAAAAGAACTTTCAAACCCCTTTTTACAGATTTAACCTTTTGTGGTCTTGCCAATACCAACAGTTCACTTAAGAGTTCTTCAATACGATTCAGCTCTGAGAAGATTACTTCCGAGTACTCTTTGTTGTCTGTCGGGTTACTTTGCATGAGTTGAAGAAATCCTTTAATGGCAGTTAAGGGGTTTCTAACCTCATGTGCAATCCCTGCGGCCAATTGTCCAGCAACCGTCAGTTTTTCAAATTTCAACATAAGTTCCGGTGTCTCCTCAACCAAACTGTTTAATCTTTTTTCACCCTCGCCGGACTTCTCTTCAGCAAATTTCCAATCTGTTATATCTTGAATGTGGCTAATAAAATACAGAGGTTGATCATGATCATCCCTCACTAAAGATACACTGAGCAGAGCCCAAACTTGATAGCCATCCTTATGTATAAAACGTTTTTCCATCTGGTAGGACTTTCTTATCCCTTTAAGTGCCTCGTACATGAGGGATAAATTACTTTCTATGTCATCCGGATGTGTTATGTCCTTAAATTTAATCGAAAGTAATTTTGATTCAGGATAACCCAGAATATCACATAATGACCGATTCACCTTTAACGGAGTCCCATCAGTTGCCACGATAGCCATGCCAATTGAAGCACGATCAAAAGCATGGATAAATAATGAGGGATTATCCAAATTAAAAGTTGTCTGCATATCTCACCTCTCCTTATTCGAAAGTAACCAAATGATACATATATCTTTATATGTGTCGTGTTGAGATTCCAATCATTATAAAAGATGCGAACTAGTACTTATTTCCTAATGATAGTATAAATACGCCTGTTTTTCAACTAATAGGACTGTTCGGAATATTTGATTACCTGCTCTGCCTCAGTATTTTGTGTAGTAATTCAATTAACCCCATTCTGACCCGGAAATTTGTTATTATATGTATTGCAAACTGGGCGCTTTCAAAAACAATGAGAAGATGCAAAAATCCGCTCCGGCGTGGAGCGGATTCGGAAGTGTAGGAATGTTTTTATGAAGGATTGTGCATTCAATCATGAACCTTGGTGTCCCGTCTTCCCTTCAGCAGGCTGTATCCGTAAAGCCCTAACCCGGCTAACAATACAGCAATTCCAAAGAAGATAAAAGCAAACATGTTTGTTGCAGTGTTTGGAAGTTGTTTCCCAGCAGGAAATGTGGGAACACCGGCCGCCGCATTGTCGGCCTGTAATTTAAATTGGAACTCGCTGCTCAGTCCTTGAAATTCATTGCCCAGCTCATATGGCACGTCAATTCGGACATTTAGTTTTTCAGATTCACCAACATCCAAATTCCTGGGATCAATTTTCTCAAAGTCTTTTAAATTCCCTATAAAAAGAACAGTGCCCCCTGCTTTGATCGCCACCTGCAGCTCATTATAAAGTTTCTGAGATCCATCAAGGTATTTATTTGTAAAATTATAGTTGAATGCCTGATCCCCTTTGTTCATTACTTCCAAATCTTTTATGACATAATCCCCCGGTTTGATATTGTCGATATGAAAGAACACCTTGCTGGGATGGGTTGATAGATGGATATCGGTATGATCAGCACCATCCCCACCGTCGGCCTGAACTGCTGCAGCAAAACCGATCACCAAAAATATACTTAATACCGCTAACACAACCTTTTTCATTTAACCTACCCCCCCAGCAAGATTGAACTAGTAAGGTAGAGAGGAGTGCTCTCTACCTTTGATTTTTCTTAAAAATTGCCATTGTCCGCTTGTTCGTTTGATTCAATATATCCTTCCTCATCCGAAACGTCCTGACCGTCCCACTGCCGGGCTTCAAACATAAATTCAATGCTTGCTGAATCTCCCTGGAATTTGTTTTGAACATAGGTTCCGTCATCATTTTTCGCTTGATCATCCGTAAATTCAATCGATATTTGCAAGATGTCCGGATCCCGAGGGTCCACCGGCAATCCAGTCCACTCATTCGGGTTAACCGTTGCCACATTCAAACGATTGGAGGCTGTATCTATATAATCCGGATCAACACTGCCCCATACTCTTTGACGGGCTGCATTAATTTCAGCTGCAGATGCCCCTGCGCGATTCCCTTCCATAGTGCCAGACGCCAAATAAAAGTCCCCTAAGCTGACATTTGTAACAATTTCTTTCGGAAACTCACCGTCACCGCTTCCTTCATTTCCAACCTTTGCAACTGTGACGGTAAACTCATTCAGATAATCAAGTACATCGTTGTCTCCCCAGTTGCCATCACCTTCCGTACCGGTATAATCCTGGAAGCTTACTGTTTCAATTGAAAGGAGAACATCTTTAATAGCTAAAGTTCCCTCGTTCGTCAGTTCAATATTCCGTGTCATGTGATCGCCGGGCTTCAATTTGGATATGTCAAAGTTCGTTGCTGTTCCACTTTCATTTAAAACCAGATCCAGTGTTCCTGCTGCCACACTGCCATTAACCTGTTCAACATCGTTAAAAGCTGCCCATGTCCCCACCCCTATAAGGGATATCCCAAGCGTTGCAGTAACTGCACCCGATGCCAATCGCTTTTTAATTTTCATTGTACTTTCCCCCATCCGATTTTTAAATAATTTCCTTAATCATTGCTCCGATCTTCACCAGGCATTTGTGTAGCTTCAAAACTCAGATTAACTGATGTACCTTCATCTTGGTACTTGTTTTGTATGAAGAGTCTTGAATTAGGATATCTAGTCGGATCATCTTTAAAAGTAATTTTCACTTGATAATCCATTGAATCACCGGGTTGTAAAGCTGCAACCCCTGCACCTTCAGTTGAGATTTTTTGTGATTCTGGCAAGTTAACAAGTTGATTTAAGTTGAAAGTACTTCCCATTACTTCTACTTCAAACTGCTTTAAAAAGTCCGCTTCGGTATTTACACCATTATCCGGCAGATTTTGATGAAGGGCGTCTACCCATCCTTCAGAAGCTGAACTTAATAGAACCTCATCAATTGCGAGCGTTCCATTATTCGAAAGTGTCAATGTCTTCGTGAAATGATCACCCGGCTTCAAGTTGCTAAGATCAAACAGAACATCTGTACTAGTCTCCAAATCCAATGTCCCTGCAGCAAACGAGTTACCGACTGCTTCCACATCGTTAAACGCTGCGAATGTACCTCCTGCGATGAGTGATAGACCCAATGCTCCTGCTAAGATACCTGTGCCCATTTTTTTCTTCAATTCCATTTCTGATTCCTCCTTAGTTTTTTACCCTGTTTGGGTATGTATATATATTGAACCCTACTATTAGGGAAACAATCTTAGGAAATTGGCTTTTCCTCTTCTGACAGACTTCCTGATTTTGCCTTCTCCTCCACCGCCTTAACTGCCTGACGAATGGTGATGATGGAATATCCGAGAAGAAATAATCCCGGAACAATCAACAGTACTGCTACTCCCATTGGCGACCCTGCATAGCTCAGCAGATAACCGACATACGGGATTGTAAAGCCGGTGTACTGCGCGACCACGTTATCCGGCAGTACAAGATTCATATCAGGGGCTTCATTATTATCACCTTTTGTTCGGTATTGAACTGCATCACCCTGTTGAACCACTTCGACTATCCGGTGTGTGACAAGATGATCGCTGTTCTCTTTGAATGTAATCACATCACCCTTTTGCAGATTTTCCGTCTGTTTCAGCTTTTCAACGAGGATGATGGACCCGGTTTCAAATTCGGGACTCATAGATCCCGACAAAACGGTTTTCACCTGATAACCGAACAATTGCGGTTCTCCACCTGATGCTCTTGCAGAAATAACTAGAAATGTCATGCCAACCAATACAATGATGAGAAGTGTCGAAATTGTGCTGCTGATAAATTTCATAACTTTTCGCTTTGTCATCCGCTTCACTTCTTTCTGTTCGCCTCCTTCTTGTTTTGTCATTTCGCATCACCTTCCTTTGCAGAGTCCTTTTGTTCATCTTGCTTACTGGTCTCCACTGACTGATTCTTCTTTTTTTCTGGAGTCTGTTCACTTTCCTTTTGTTCTTTTTCAGGTTTCACTGTTTCATTCACATCAGTTTTTGTATCTGGTGAATCATGCTGCTCTTCTTGTTTGTCAGTTTTTGACTTTTGACTTTCCGTTTCTTCTTTCACTTTTGGCTTTTCCGTCTTTTTCTCAGAAGCAGGTTTCTTGGATGATTCCTTTTCGGCTTTGGCCTTATCCTGTTTATCTGACGTTACAGGCTTAGTGGTCTTCGTTTTATTCTTTTCTTGTGACTCCGTTTCAGGCGTACCAAAGCATGCATCAATTTCTTCCTGTGTGATCTCTATCTTTCCGCCCCATGGTGTGCTTTTACCGGGGTGACCCGGCCGCTGATAGGCTTTAAAAACATATTTTCCAGGCTGCAGGTTATCCGTTTCAAAAACCAATTTTGCCTTCTCCCCGCTATCCAGCGCAGGAATTACTCCTTCAAAAATAATTTCGCCGGGATGCGGCTTATTCGGTCCTTTTTGACCATCTGGAGCATATTGAACCTCAAATTTCGATGGTCCAGCCATTGGCTCGCTTCCATTCTTGTTCTTTATATAGGAATAAAGTTCAAACACGCCGTTCTTACAAGAGAAACCATAGTCCCCGCTTCCTGTAAGTGATTCCAATGAACTTTTATCCCACTGTCCGTCACCAGGCGGATCCTCTATTTCCTGCTCCCAATCAACATGGATTTTTCCGGTTACTTCTTCAATATCATTGAAACTGGCATTGGTGTACGTATTAAAATAAGTACCGGCAATCAAAAGGCAACACCAGATCATAAAAATTTGTGAACCGTTAACAATGAGCTTGAAGTTATTACGGAACTTTCTTAAACGCGATTTCCGCATGAATAACCCTCCTTCCACATTTGTTCTTTTTAATGAACAATATTGGTAAAAAAATATGTTGTAAGTCACTCTTTGTTTTGTTCTTTATAATGAACTTAGGTAGAGTATATGCCAGAAGTACTATTTTGAAAAACCCCAAAAACAGCCGAATATCCAATTTACCCCCCATTTTCGTTCGCTATCAAGAAATTACTCGATTTTACTTATTATTTTGTATTTTTTAAAGAACATCCTTGTGCTCAATATAGAACAAACGTGTGCAGGATTTTTCTGCTGAATCCCGAATGGTATTACAAAGGAGTGATTTTCATGACAGTTAATATGGAACGTGAAATAACAGAACCTGTGTTATTATGTGACAAATCCGGAAATCTCAATTATGACAGTGTCGGCTGGGCCAAAAAACCGATCATCACAGCAAACCTGTCCGGTCATTTTCTGCGGAAAAAGAAATGGAACTACTGGTGTGTATTCAGCCGGGAAGCACTGTTATCTGCAACAATCAGTCATCTTGATTATGCGGCTGTATGCTTCATATATTATTTGGAATATGAGACAAAGGAATTTCATGAAAAAACGTTTATTATTCCGTTTAATAAAGATATTCAAATGCCGGAAGAGATTCTGGACTCTGTCAATGCTATGAGTAAAGATACAGGTATATTTTTTATATGGAATAACGACTATATGAATCTTAAAATTCACTGTACAGACTTTGGGGGAGCAGAATTAAAAGCGGATATTAACATCCATTATCCTGAAGACATGGAGACGTTAAACGTGATAGTTCCGTGGAGTGATAAACAATTTCAGTTCACTGCCAAACACCACTGTCTGCCCGCTGATGGATCCTTCTCAATCGGAACGAAGACATTTTCATGTAATCCTGAGACGGACTTCGGTGTTCTGGATTTTGGACGCGGGATATGGCCGCGGAAAAGTACATGGAACTGGGGCATGGCTTCCGGACGCCAAGGAAATGATGTCATTGGGTTAAACTTCGGCGGTAAATGGACCGATGGCACAGGATCAACCGAGAATGCTGCAGTCCGAAACGGGGTAATTACAAAAATAAGTGAAGATGTTGACTTTATTTATAATCGCCATGATTTAATGCAGCCATGGTCCATCCAATCGAACCAGGTACGGCTGACCTTTGAGCCATTTTACAAAAGAACGTCCGCATTCAATGCACTTGCAATCAAATCAAACATGTACCAGATAGTTGGTCACTTTTATGGTGAAATAACCCTTCGTCATGATGATACCCTTGTGATCGATAAACTGCTCGGATGTATTGAGGACCACACCGCCACATGGTAATAAAGGCAGGCTTTTAAAAGGTCTGCCTTCACTTGACTCACCATACTTCCGTCCCCCAACCTAAGTACTGTTTTTACAGCAGTATACAGTCCTTTTTTAAGATATATCTAACTTTATCCCTACCTTCCTCCTATTTTTTTACCTTTTCTTTATAATTCTCCAAACCTACTAATTTATATGACAAAATATCAACCTATTCGACTATTTATCTAAAAACCCCTTTCCATTAAGCTTGAAGTAGATTAACAAAAAATTTTTGAGGAGGAGAAACATGTACAAAAGGCTTTTGGCTGTTTTAGGAATTTGTGCACTTATCGCAGGAAGTGTCTTGACCATGACTGGCGGGACCGAATCCACCACCGCAGACGCTGGGAACAAGTTCAATTCTCCCAACAATGGAAAAGTGAAAAACGTGATCGTAATGATTGGTGATGGTATGGGGCCAGCGTATACAACAGCATACCGCTACATGAATGATGACCCTTCCACACCAAAAATGGAACGCACTGCATTTGATAATTATTTTGTCGGGATGGCAAGCACCAACCCCGAGGACAAGGAAGAAAATGTAACAGACTCCGCCGCAGCAGCAACTTCCATGGCTGCAGGTATTAAAACCTATAATGGTGCAATTTCGGTCGATAATGATCGCAAGCCCGTAGGAACGGTACTGGAAGCTGCGAAAGAAAAAGGGATGGCAACCGGACTTGTGGCTACTTCCCAAATAAATCATGCAACTCCGGCTGCATTTGGAGCGCATGATGTATCACGAAATAATTATAATGATATTGCTGATGATTATTTTGACGACATGATTAATGGTGAACATAAAGTGGATGTTATGCTTGGTGGCGGGACAAGCTATTTTGACCGCGAAGACAGAAATCTTATCAAGGATTTCAAGAGTGACGGTTATAACTATGTAACTTCCACTGAAGAAATGATGGAAAACGACAGTGAACAAATGCTTGGCCTATTCGCCCCGGTTGGCTTGCCTAAAGCCATTGACCGCCCGGAATCCGACCCTTCCCTGGAACAAATGACGAAAGCAGCACTTGAGCAGTTGGATAAGGAGAAAAACGGATTTTTCCTGATGGTGGAAGGAAGCCAGATTGACTGGTCGGGTCATGCAAACGATGTGACAAGTGCAATGAGCGAAATGGAAGACTTTGCGAAGGCATTTGAAGCAGCAGTTGAATTTGCCAAAAAGGATAAACATACCCAGGTTGTTCTGACAGCTGATCACTCAACCGGCGGGTTCTCCATCGGCCGGGATGGCGAATATAATTTCAATCCTGAACCAATCAAAGCGGCTGAACGCACTCCGGAATTTATGGCACAGGAGATCATAGACGGTGCTGATACTGAAGAAGTATTAAACGAATATGTAAACTTCGAATTTACAGATGACGAAATGGCCACCATTGAGCAAGCGGCTGATACCGATGACTTTGACAAACTGTACAGCACAATTTCAGAGGTATTCAACAAGCGTGCTGGTGCAGGGTTCACAACCGGCGGACATACTGGTGTGGATGTTCCGGTTTATGCATATGGACCGAAAAGTGAAGTCTTCTCCGGATTAATTGACAATACCGATATTGCCAATGAAGTCTTTAACTTTTTGAAATAAGCGATAAGTATGTAGGAGCAGGCTGCTGAGTAAAGGCAGTCTGCTTTTTTATATAAACTCCTGTGAATGGCACATTAATTGTTGTTTCCGATATCAACCGTTCCGGAGTTATCAACCGTAGTGGACAAGATATCAACCCTTAGTACACATAATCAACCAGTGCGGCGAATAAATCAACCTTCACTGGAGATTAATCAACCTTCATCAGCAAAGAATCAACCAACCAGGATGAAATATCAACCAACCACCCTGTTCATCATACAGGAACCAATGTTTGCTATACTATAATTACAATCATTAGGAGGAATGTTCACATGGCATTGCAAAAAGGAAAATTCAACTGTATTACTGATGTTGACGGTGTACAGGCCGGGCACGTCACCCTTTATCAAAAAATAAATGACAAGGAAACCATTTGTACCGGTGTGACCGCCATTCTGCCGCATGAAGGTAATCTTTTTCGTCATAAAACCCGAGCAGCAAGTCATGTGATAAATGGATATGGCAAGACAGCGGGACTGGTGCAAGTGGATGAGCTGGGAATGCTTGAATCCCCAATCATGCTGACTAATACATTTAGTGTCGGTGCTGTGCTTCAAGGAACTTTACAGTACATGCTGCAGCAGAACGCAGAAATTGGCGACACGGCAAGTTCGTTGAATATTGTAGTTGGAGAATGCAACGACAGTTACTTAAACTCCATGCGGCTGCAAGCTGTAAAACCGGAACATGCTGTCAAAGCGATTGAAAACTCCAGTCGGGCACCTGTTCAGGAAGGTGCGGTTGGTGCTGGTAAAGGAATGATTTGCTACGGATATAAAGGTGGGATTGGAACAGCATCCCGAATGGTGGAAGGGTATACAGTCGGCTGCCTTGTCCTGAGTAATTTTGGAAAACGGGAACAGGCTTTGTTTGCGGATTTCGGAAAGGTAAAGATGGATACACCGGACGGATCCATTATGATGGTAATCGGAACCGATGCTCCGTTATACGACCGCCAATTAAAGCGGCTTGCCAAACGATGTGCGGCCGGACTTGGCAGGACCGGAAGCCATATTGATAACGGTAGCGGCGACATTGCAATCGCATTTTCCACAGCAAATACATATGCGCATCAATCGGATTCCCCAACCGGCACACTTTCTTTTATTCGTGATGATCATCCCGTTATGAATAAACTTTTCCAGGCAGTTATTGAATCAACAGAAGAGGCGGTTATCCGATCGCTGAAATGTGCAGAGACAACAGAAGGAAGAAATGGGAGAATCGTAGAAAAGGCACCGCTCCAGTGAGCAGGTGCCTGAAAGTTTAAATGCTTACTCAGCCGGGGGCAGAGTTCTTCTTGTCATGCTGTTTCCCGTAATACTTCCCCAAATGTTTTTGTATGGGAACATTTGTATAAAAGTACATACCCATGATGAATATCCCGAAAAACCACCCGGCAATCTATCTGTAAATTAACAACTCATCGTATCCATCAACACCATATTTTCGCAGCAGAAATACTTTTAATCCAGCCATGAAAAGGCCACAATGATAAACATGACCTGAATAAGTTGAAACCATTTAAAGCAGTTTTTCTCCAATTAGATCCACAAATCTAAAAAAATACTTGAAATTAAAAACGCTTACATATATTATATAGTTATTAGTTTGTTTATCAAACAAACTAATAACTACCAAAATGAAAGCGCTAAAAATGAAACACAAGAAGGAACAAAACTTGGTGAAGAATAACTAAACTTCCCCTCCCCCTTGCATTATTCGCAAAAATATAAATCCAGAGGTGAACAGCTATGAGTAATCAAAAGCAAGATAATACCCGGGAAACAAAATTGCCAAATGAAGAGAATGAATCAGCATTATCCAAAGTTTTAGGTGTCATTTCAGGAAGTTTTGCACCTATTATCGGTCTGCTTGCGGGAGCTGGACTTTTAAAGGCATTGTTATCGGTGTTATCCACGTTAGGTTGGATGTCTCCTGAAAGCGGTACCTATATCATTTTATCTGCAGCCGGAGATTCAGTTTTCTATTTTCTTCCTGTTTTCCTCGGTATTTCAATATCGACTAAACTTGGTGCCAGCGGATACGTCGGAGGGGCTATCGGGGCCTCGATCCTAGCACCGGACATTGTGAAACTGGCAGAGGGTGGTGTAGAGTCGATTGACTTTTTAGGCATTCCTGTCTTATTAGCAAACTATTCTTCTACTGTTTTTCCAATTTTCATCGCAATGTTTGTTTATGCAGGCTTGGATAAATTGTTGAAAAGAACCATACATAAAGACCTTCAACTGTTTATTAACCCAATGATTTCACTAGTGATTATTGTCCCGATGACCATGCTCATATTCGGTCCTATAGGATCAATGCTTGGTGAAGGACTTGGTTCTCTTATTAGTTTCCTAAGTGATCAAAGCGGTCTTTTGGCTGGTGCTGTATTGGGAAGCGCTTGGACATTCCTTACAATTATGGGGTTACATTGGGCTGTCATACCGCTTGCGATTGCAAATCTATCAACCGGTACAGATCCAATAATTGCAATGGCGGCAGCAGCACCGTTTGCACAGGTTGGAATAGGAATTGTCGTTTTACTAAAAACAAAGGATAAACAGCTGAAAGCACTTGCTGCAAGTGGAGTTGTACCCGGTGTTCTGGCGGGAACAACGGAGGCAATAAACTACGGAATTATACTGCGTTATAAACGGACCATGGTTTATGCTGCCATTGCAGGAGCTGTTGGCGGTGCGATCAATGGCAGCCTGGGCACCGTTATGAATGATTTTGTGCTTCCGAGTGTACTGTCAATCCCGGCCTTTTCGCCCATCCTGCAATATCTGTTTGGCATTGGAATTGCCTTCGCTTTGGGGTTTGTTTTAACGTACCTTTTCGGGTATGAAAGTAAACGGACAGTTAACAATTACGACCCTATGTATATGACAAAATAAAAGTTAGCCGTCCACGGTTAGGGAGATGAGTGTATAAAAAATTTTCCCTGTATATGAAGCGGGCACCTTTCTAAGTAGAAAAACGCCCGCTTAATGTAAATGTTTTATAATAGAAAATACCTTCAAAGGAAAAATTGAAAATGCTCCATCCCGGTAAGCCGACTCAATCCTCATCTTTCACATCAATATCTTCCGGGAGTGGTTCACGCAAATATTCCTGAATCATTTCGCGGTACTTCTCCATTTGTTCCAGATGAGTGCTGAACTGATCCTTATTGATGAGGTACTGCTTGCCGTCATAAACAGCACGGATTTTTCCCTGAAGCACAAATGCCCGGATTTTAGCTTCATCGAGTTCAAGATATTCAGCTGTTTCCTTAATTGTCAAATACATACGGATGTCCCCTTCTGTTAGGAATGATTATGTATTACTTCGGCAAGAATGAGGAGTATCTTAAAAGAAACGAAGAGGGATAACAATGGATTTCCAAATGATTGAAGTGTATGCCCCAAACAGCTTTGACTATAAAAAGGAGTTGCTTACAAAATTCAATTCTGTATCCCATTGGACCTATCCTGCAAAAAACAAACAAATATTGATACGAATTCTTGTTAAAAAAGAAGATTCCGAAAGCATTCTGAACTATCTTGAAAAACTTGCGCAGCAAAAAACGCAAGAATTTGATGCAATGCTTTATACCGTTAAAGCACATATCCCGAGCAGGCTACACGAAAAAAACACCCCTGAAGACAATAAGGAAGAATTTGAGCGTGCAAGCAAACATGAGTTATATTCCGTCGTTGAAACATCAAGTGAAATTAATACAAGTTTTTCCTGGTTTACTGTTTTTGCGGCACTTGTTGCCGGAGTTGGTGTTATTCAAAACAGTCCTACTCTTGTTCTCGGTGCAAACGTAATTGATCCATCCTTCAGGCCCATCATTGGAATAGCCTTTTCCTCTGTGTTAGGTGAGGGAAAATTAGCTAAAAAAACCGTGATTACCGCTCTCTATGCAATTTTCATTCCTATTGGTATAGCCGGGTTGTTCGGATATCTTTTTCAACTTCCGACTGACAGTGGAGAATTTATTACACAGACAAATGTCCATATATTAGATTTACTTGTTGCCATTTCTGCTGGTGGTGCAGGTGCATTATCATTTGTCAAAAGGTCACAGGGGCAATTAGTCGGAGTAATGATTTCTCTTGCCGTTTTGCCTACAGCGGTAGTATTCGGTATGATGGTTGGTGCAGCAAGATGGGAATCTGCCCTTACCCCTCTGCTGCTTCTTTTAATCAACGTAAATTCCATCTTAATATCGGCTATTATTGTCCTTTGGATAAGCGGCATAAAGCCCGTTAACTGGAAGGACATTAAAAGCGCAAACACATCGCGGCTTAATGCCCTTTTATTCACTGGTGTTATAGGACTTAGTCTAGTTATAATGGTTATTCTGATTTAATTTTCAGCTAGTACATCACGGTATTCAGGGGTCTTTTCGATTTTCTCTTTAGCATAAGGACAGGTTGCTTCGATCTTCTTGTCCTGTTCTTTGGCAAATTCCACCATTTTGCCGACCAATTTACCAGCAATGCCTTGTCCACGCAGTTCATCGGCAGTATAGGTATGATCCACTTCCAGAACATCATTCCCTTTTTCCTTATAGGTAATTTCAGCAACAGGGTTCTGTTCATCATCACCGATATAAAATTTATGATCACCTTTTTTAATGTCGCCCATTTTTCATTCCTCCTTTTCTTTCATTTATTTCCGTTTGTATTGGCAGCTAAACGATTGTGACAACAATTGAAAGCAGAAAAACAAACATTAAATAATTGACGGAGAATAAAAACATCTTGTTGGCCCATTTTAAATCGTCTTTTCCAAAGAGTCCGCTGATTGCAAAAATAAGCCAGCCGAGATTCAATGCAGAAACGAGTACAATAAAAACAGTTCCAAGTGATGCCAAATAAAGTGGTATTGGGAGAAGGCATGCAATATAAACCACGATTTGACGTTTTGTCATTTCAAATCCATGTACAACCGGAAGCATTGGAACACCTGCATCCTTATACTCATCATATTTCCGGATAGCGATGACAAATGTATGCGGGATTTGCCATATAAACAATACCAATGCAAGCATAATCGGAACAATATGGTTAGCAGGCTCAATTGCCGCCCAGCCGATTAATGGTGTCACTGCACCGGATACACTGCCAATAACCGTGTTCAATGTATATCTCCGTTTGGACCACATCGTATACAAAAACACATAGACAAACCATCCGATAAACGCGTATAACGCAGCTTCAAGTGTTGTAAACAACAATAAAATCATACCGGCAGCTGATAAAGTTATCCCCGTCCACAGAACGGTCTTCAATGAAAAATTACCCGTTACGGTCGGCCGATTTTGTGTTCTCGCCATAACCTTGTCAATATCCACATCATACCAGTTATTCAATATGAGTGCACCGGCCATCACAAGCGTACTTCCAATAACCGTCAGAACGAGGCTGTCAATATGGCTTCCCAATGTGGAACCGGTGAAATAAATGGCAAGCCAAAAACCTGCAAAAACCGGTACAACATTTGAAATCAGAACAACAGCTTTAAAAAGCTCTTTTAAATCCGCCATAATGGTGCCGCCCTCTGATGCCGCACTTGTACTATATCCTTTTATATTTACGGAAGAGAGTGAATCCTCTTTACGCATAATAATCCTCCCTTTGACGGGCAAGAAGCATCTTTCATGTAAAGCAATTAACGCCATGATAAAAAATAGTTCTTTCCATCGCATAAGTTCGTCTTTATTATAACAGTATTTGAAATCCTTAACACGCGACAGCGCTTATCGTTGAAAATCTGTCAAAAAGTGATCAGCGGCGATAAATATATCCCCGCTGCCCATGAACTGATAAAACGATTTCCCTATTTCATCCTGCTAGCTGAAACCAAACCGGAAACCGTTTCATACATTACACCAACTCCCTCTTTCGTTGTATCATAGTTAAAAGCATGGTCCGTTTGAATGCCAATACTGTCTGCCTCCTTAACGGAATCCATATTGGCACCCATAAAAATAAAGTCCCAGCCATACTTTTCCTGCTGATAACGAATTAATTCTTTAACCTTAGCATGTGTAAACTCTTTACTGGCATTTTCCATGCCGTCAGTTGTAATCACAAAAATAACATGATCCGGCTTTTTTTCCGCTGCAGCATCTGAAATCCGCCGTCCAACTGCCAGAATTGTTTTTCCCATTGCATCAAGCAATGCTGTACAACCGCGAACATAATACTCGTTTTCGGTTAACTTTACTTGCTTTGCATCCACCCCGTTCCACAGCATTTCATACATATCATCAAACAATACTGTAGTGAGATATGTTTCGCCTTCCATCCGGTTCTGCATATCCAGAAATGCATTAAATCCGCCAATTGTATCCCTCTCCAGCCCTGCCATTGATCCGCTCCTGTCCAGCAGAAAAATAATCTCCGTGATATCTTTTTCATATCCATCATCCTCCCCTTCTTATTCTGCTATAATAATAGCCGACAAGATAAATCGTTTGGTCGCCTGATAAGCGACAAATTTGGGGGTGATTGGAATTCTGGACAAAAAGCTTTTACAGGAACTTGAGATGTATATAAGGAATCATGCCATCACTGCTGTTTCCGCTCCCTATGAAATAAAAGAAACCATCGATCTGGAGCAATCTATAGATGGGGTTGAACTGGAAGGCTTCATAAAGGATAAGCGGAAACCGACACTCCATGAGGTCCTATTTGATTTCATCAATCGGAAAGGTTTTACAGATTCAGAGGTTTATAAAAAAGCAGGCATTGACCGAAGACATTTTTCCAAAATCCGATCATACCATGATTATCGAATTAGTAAGAATACTGCAATCGCGCTGGCATTGGCACTTGAGCTGACAAAAAAAGAAACAGACAAATTGCTGCGTTCCGCCGGATTTTCTCTGTCCGAAAGTGATACACATGACCTGATTATTCAATTTTGTATCGAAAAAAAGCTGTATAATATCCATTATGTGAATCAGGCTTTGGATTATTTCAGTTTAAAGCCGTTGACCGGACTGCATTGAAAAAAGAGCCGGATTTTCTGCATAATCGACTCTTTTCCATACAAGCTTTATTTTTTCTCCAGCAATTGTTTTAATTCACTTTGCTCTTTCCGCAGTTCCTTCACTTCCTGTTCTAGCGAATTTATTTTATCATGAAGCGGCTTTAACGCCTCCTCCAACTGGGATTTCAAACGCAGCGCCTTTTCATTCGCCGATGTCTCCATTACCTATCCCTCCTTCCATTTCATAGTACAAAAAGCTGTCCCTGTTTAAAAGCAAACCGGGAATTTTCTTTGGTCCGTCCACCATTGTATAATGAACGCGAAGGGACTGTTGCTGATGTGTTTAATAACGTTTCAATTCCAAAACCATTCCAAATACAAATTAATCGTTGCAGCCAACCGTGATGAGTTTTATCAGCGGCCGACAATGGATGCGCACTTTTGGGAAGATGATCCTGAAATTTTAGCGGGGCGTGATTTAACTGCAATGGGTACATGGCTTGGCATCACCAAACAAGGCCGGTTTGCCGCACTGACCAATTACCGTGACCCTGAGCAGACGACTGCCGGCAAAAAATCACGCGGGAATATTATCAGAAACTATCTGTCCAACCAAGCCAAAACAACAGAGTACCTGAAAGAACTGCAAAACGAGCAGCATAATTTTGTCGGATATAATGTAATAGCCGGTACACCGGATGAATTGTATTACTACAGCAATATCCAAAACGAAATCAGGAAAATCCCGGCAGGCATCCACGGACTCAGCAATGATTTCCTGGATACTCCATGGCCAAAAGTAACCCGAACGAAGACAAAACTGAATGAATATGTCCAAACCACTGATACACCAGAGCCTAATAAATTGTTTGATATTATTTCCGATACGACCGAGGCAGCAGATGAACAACTTCCGGGAACAGGTGCCAGTCTCGAACTGGAACGCAAACTATCTCCCCCGTTTATTAAGACGCCTGAATACGGGACCCGCTCCTCAGTGCTACTGCTGATCGACCGTGATAAAAACGTATTTTTTACAGAGCGAACATATGATAAAGGAAAATTCAAACGGGAAAATACATTCACGTTTCAAATTGATTAATGTAAAGAGACAGGTTCCAATGCCTGTCTTTTTTAATACCGGAAAACCCGAGTCCACTTAACCCCAAAACAATCACATCTCGCGAACAATTTTTTCAAAATACAAGCAAATCATTTTTAATGTTACTTAAATTACATTAAAATATAATTAAGTAACATTATATGCTGGAGGAAAGCCAATGGAGTTTGTCGAACCGATTAAAAAACCTGAAGATATTAAAGCAATCAAGGAATTATTGCGGCAGCATTCACAGCGTGACGTACTGTTTTTTGTTCTTGGAATCAACACTGGAATAACCATACGTGATTTGCTTTCCTTAAAAGTAAAAGATGTATGGGTTCATGGTGAACCAAAACAGTTTTTAACTATCCCGGATTTCCATACCTGTCAGGAAAAAGCATTCTATCTCAACCGCAGTGTATCCAGGGAACTAACAACCTATCTTTCCAAAAACAATGCCGATCAAAATGATTACCTGTTTAAATCAAAGAAAAACAACAACCCCATTACCCGGCAGCAGGCATATCGGATTGTAAATCAAGCGGCAAAGGACGCAGGTATGACAGGCAAAATCGGAACACATACATTGCGAAAAACATTCGCGTATCACGCATACCGGAAAGGAATCGCGATATCGATTATCGCCAGAATTTTAAATCACCATTCGTCCTCTGAAACGTTACATTATATCGGAATCGATAAACATGAAAAAAACATCGTAAAGGTGGATGTTAATTTGTGACCGGACAAACATCCTTATTCCGCCCTTCATTAACAAGTACAAGAAAGGATGAAATTCATTGTGAATGTATTGGTTTCCAAGTTAAAAGAAGTATTATATGCAGTTCTTCCAATCACCATTATGGTTCTAATCTTAAGTTTCACGTTAGCCCCTCTTGAACCCACATTGCTTATTCGTTTTATTATCGGCGCAGTTTTAATCATTATCGGCCTATCCATCTTTTTATTTGGTGTCGATATCGGGGTTACGCCTATTGGTCAGACAATTGGTTCGGCCATCGCGAAATCCAATAAAATCTGGATTGTTATAATAGCGGGAATACTGCTCGGATTCTTCATCTCGATTGCGGAACCTGACCTGCATATTCTTGCCGGACAAGTTGAGATGGTAACTTCAGGACTCATCAGCAAAATAAGCCTTGTCGTTGTCGTATCCGTTGGAATTGGCTTACTGATTGCGACTGGTCTGGTCCGGATTGTTTATAACATTCCATTATATAAGTTGTTAACCTTTCTATATCTTATTATTTTTGTACTTGCGATATTTACATCTCCCGAGTTTTTGGCAATCTCCTTTGATGCATCGGGGGCTACCACTGGTGCCTTAACCGTACCGTTCATTCTGGCGCTTGCTTTAGGTATTTCCTCTCTGAAAAAGGACAGCAAAGCTTCTGAAAAAGACAGTTTCGGGTTGGTTGCCATTGCTTCAACCGGAGCCATCATAACTGTCATGATTATGAATATCATCATGCAAACGGATAAAATGTCCGGCAGTTTGGAAAAGGCGGCTGCGGACTCCAATTCTATTATCGGTCCATTCCTGCATGAGTTTCCGGTCATCACTTTTGAAATCATTGTTGCTTTGCTGCCGATTTTAATTATTTTCCTTGTATTTCAGAAATTTTCCTTTAAAATGTCTAAGAAGGCGATACGAAAAATTTTAATGGGAATGCTGTTTACATTTATCGGCCTCGTTCTTTTTCTGGTTGGCGTAAATGCCGGATTTATGGACGTTGGAAGTATGGTAGGATACAATATTGCATCAATGGACAATAAAGCATATATCATTGTTATAGCCTTTGCTTTAGGAGTCGTTACCATCCTTGCTGAACCGGCTGTGCATGTCCTGACCAGTCAGATTGAAGATGTCACAAGCGGCTATGTAAAACGTTCTGTTGTATTGGGTACCTTGTCAATCGGCGTTGGTCTGGCAGTTCTTTTATCGATACTGAGAGTATTGATACCAGATCTTCAACTATGGCATTACCTGCTGCCCGGTTATCTGATTGCGATTGCATTATCCTATGTTGCTCCAAAACTGTTTGTCGGGATTGCTTTTGATTCGGGTGGCGTTGCATCCGGCCCGATGACAGCTACCTTTATTCTGGCATTTGTCCAAGGGGCAGCTGAGGCAACGGAAGGAGCAAATGTACTTGTTGATGGTTTTGGCATGATTGCACTGGTCGCAATGACGCCATTAATTGCGTTACAGCTGTTAGGACTTGTTTTTAAAATGAAAACCAAAAAAGGAGGAGTGAAGCGAAGTGTCGAATAAAACTGAAATGACGGATCTTGAATTAGTTTGTATTATCGTAAACACGGGATTGGGAAGCAAAATTATGCAAACTGCCAAGAAACACGGCATCTCAGGAGGCACCGTGCTTGTCGGCAAAGGAACTGTCAAAAATAAGATCCTTGAAATGCTGGCTTTAACCAATGTTAAGAAAGAAGTTATCTTAATGGGTTCCAGTAAAGGAACAGCCAGCCAGGCGCTTGAAAAACTGAATGAAAAATTTAAATTCACCAAGCCAAATCACGGCATTGCCTTTACTACCTCAATAAATCAAATTTTTGGCGCAAGAAGTTTTAAAAATGACCGTATGGTTGAAAACGGAGGTGCGGATGACAAGATGTATCATGCCATTACAGTGATTGTTGAAAAGGGAAATGCGGAAGATGCAATTGATGCAGCTGCTGATGCTGGTTCAAAGGGCGGTACAATCATAAATGCCCGCGGATCAGGAATCCATGAAACAAGCAAAGTGTTTTCAATGGAAATAGAACCGGAAAAAGAGATTGTGCTGATTATTTCGGAGAGAGACAGCACAGATGCAATCGTTTCTTCCATCCGTCAGAAACTCGAGATTGATGAGCCGGGAAATGGAATTATTTTTGTCCAGGATATAAATGAAACGTATGGTTTGTATAAATAAATATATATTAAAAAGCAGCTGATTTTTGGATATCAGCTGCTTTCATTTATACTGTCAAAATTATCGAGCAATGCACGCACTTCATCTGTTGATTCTGCATCCATCAATTGATTTCTTAATTCACTCGCCCCTCGGAACCCGCGGACATATATCTTAAAAAAGCGGCGAAGCGGTTTGAATGGTCGCGGCTCAAATTCCTTTGAATATTTATCGTGGAGTTCAAGCTGCAACCTTAAAAGATCAAGCAATTCCTTACTGGTATGTTCTTTCGGCTCCTTTTCAAAGGCAAATGGGTTCTTAAAAACTCCGCGTCCAATCATAACCCCATCAATACCGTATTTGTCGGCAAGTTCCAATCCGGTTTGACGGTCGGGAATATCCCCATTGATTGTTAAAAGGGTATCCGGGGCCACATGATCACGAAGTTTCTTAATCTCTGGAATCAATTCCCAATGGGCATCTACTTTACTCATTTCCTTTTTCGTACGCAGATGAATTGAAAGATTAACGATGTCTTGTTCCAATAAATGTGTCAGCCAGTCGCGCCATTCATCGACATCCGTGTAACCTAGCCTTGTCTTCACACTCACAGGCAATCCACCGGCTTTTGCTGCTTGTATAATATCTGCTGCAACTTCCGGTCGGCGGATAAGCCCGCACCCCTTCCCCTTAGGTGCCACATTGGGGGCAGGGCATCCCATATTGATATCCACACCCTGAAAGCCTTGTTTCGCCATTCCAATACTCATTTCCCGAAAGTAATCAGGCTTGTCCCCCCATATATGGGCCACCATTGGCTGTTCATCTTCTGTAAAAGTTAAACGCCCGCGCACACTATAAATCCCCTCTGGATGACAATAACTTTCTGTGTTTGTAAACTCTGTAAAAAACACATCAGGTCTGGCTGCTTCACTCACCACATGGCGAAAAACAACATGTGTCACATCTTCCATTGGTGCAAGTACAAAAAACGGGCGAGGTAAATCACGCCAAAAATTATCTATCATTTCAAATTCAATTCCTCTCATCTGGGACAAAAAATCCAATGTTGTCTTGTTTCCTTTACACTTATATCATGTTTTAGCACGTTTTATCAAATTGATTGGAGAAGTTTGTTTTGGAAATATAGTCATCTCTCCAACCAGCAGACACTTTCAATGTGTGGTGTCAGCGGGAACATATCAACGGGCTGCACTTCCTGTGTCTGAAAACCGCCATCCTCCAGAATACGCAGGTCCCGTGCCAATGTGGAAGGATTGCAGGAAACATAAACGATCCGCTTCGGCTGCATCTCAATCATAGCCTGAAGCAGTTCCTCATCACAGCCTTTACGCGGTGGATCGACAACGATAACATCAGGATTCAAGCCTTGTGCCTTCCACCATGGCATGACCTTTTCTGCTTCCCCAACAAAAAACTCCGCATTCGTAATTCCATTCATTTTTGCATTCTTTTTGGCGTCGCTGATTGCTTCCGGAACAACTTCCACCCCATATACTTTCTTCGCTTTTTGTGCTAAAAATAAGGAAATCGTTCCAATCCCGCAATAGGCATCAATTACAAGATCGTTATGATCGATGGCCGCATATTCCAGTGCTTTGTTATACAGTTTCTTCGTCTGGGATGGGTTGACCTGATAAAAAGATTTTGCAGAAATAGCAAACGTAATATCTCCTATTTTGTCGTGAATGTATGCGTCACCCCATACTACCTCTGTTTTATCACCCAAAATAACGTTCGTTTGCTTGCTGTTCACATTATGGACAATCGATTTCAAGTGAGGAAATTGGGCAGTCAGTTCATTGATGAGTTCTTCCTTGTGCGGCAGCTTATTCGTGCGTGTCACAAGTACAACCATGACATCCTTTGTTTTCCCACCGGTGCGGACCATTATATGTCTCAGGACTCCGCGATGATCTTTTTCGTTATACGGCTTAATCCCGTACCTATTAGAAATATCCCGTACCGCTTTTACAACTTCATTGATCACTTCATTATGGGTGACACAGGTTTCCGTGTTCTCGATGATATGATGGCTGCGTTTCTGATAAAAGCCGGTAATAAGTTTTCCGTTTTTCTCACCGACTGGAATTTGCACTTTGTTGCGGTAATGCATTGGCTTGTCCATGCCAATAATCGGATGAACCGGGACATGGTCCAGATGTGCAATCTTTTTCATCGCATTTTTTACCTGATTCTGTTTCATCTCCAGCTGAAGATTGTAACTCATATGCTGAAGCCCGCAGCCGTTGCACTTGTCATCACAAACCGGCTCAATACGTTCCGGGCTCTCTTTTGTCAGTTCCAAAAGTTTTCCGAATCCAAAGTTTTTATTTGCTTTAACAACCTTCACCCTGCCTTCCTCACCGGGTAATGCCTGCGGTACAAATAACGGATAACCGTCTATTTTTCCGACACCGCTTCCTTCATGGGTGAGATCCTCGAAATGGAGTGAGATTATTTCATTTTTTTTAACAGGAGCTGTATGTTTTGGCATGGGTACCTTCCTTTTCGTTCAAACGTTTGATTTACATCTTATCATAATTACAGCTTGAATTTGAGCAAAAGCGTCGTCCCTTTCGCATATTCCAATTATAATTGCACTCGTTATTTGGTTTGCTGTTACATTCATCAAGACACAAAAAGAGCGGGATACGATACTCCAATCAATCTCCAGCAAACTTGATCATCTGGATAAAAAGGATACCAGTTTTTGACATAAAAAGAAGGCCCGTATCCCGAACATCATTGGGATAACGGACCTTCTTCCATTTCAGCGGCAGCTCTTTCTTTCTCTACAAATTTGTCCGGAACAAAGAATTCGATATGCTGCTGCAGATTCATGAATTTTCCCGGAAGCAAGCCACCAAATTCACCGTCTATATTCAACTGCATTTTTTCATCGGTTGTCACATTTACTTCCTTTGCCTTGGCATAAATAATATGTTTATCCTCAAGGTGGGCTCCCCGTAATGCCAGGCTGGCAATGCGCACGAATTCAGCCAAATTGGCGTTCTTAATTATGATCAGATCAAAGTAGCCGTCGTTTGCTTTGGCATCTGGTGCCAGCTTTTCAAATCCCCCAACAGAATTGGTGTTGGAAACAAGAAAAAGCATAATATCCTCATCAATCACATTACCATCATATTCAATTTTTGCCCTGGTTGGTTTCAAAGAAGGAAGCATTTCAATGCCCTTCATATAATATGCCAACTGTCCAAGCATCGTCTTTAATTTGCTTGGCACCTCATATGTCAATTCTGTCAGCTTTCCGCCGCCAGCTATGTTCATGAAATATTGGTCATTGACCCGCCCGATGTCAAGAAACATTGACTGCCCATCCAATATAATATCAATCGCTTTTTTAATATCGCGGGGAATGGATAACGCCCTGGCAAAGTCATTCGTGGTACCTGTGGGAATAATCCCGAGTTTTGGACGGTATTCCTGCTCCGCAAGTCCGTTAATGACTTCATTTATTGTACCATCACCGCCGACAGCAACAACCAGATCAAACTGCCGCTCTACAGCAATTTTCGCAGCTTTAATGGCATCACCTTCACTTGTCGTTGCGTGTGCAGATGTTTCATATCCGGCAACTTCAAAACGCTCCAGAACGGTTGCCAGTTCTCGTTTAAATACTTCCCGGCCGGATGTTGGATTATATATAATACGTGCATTCTTCATCATGTTCCCCCCAATTTTTCCAAAAACAAATTTTAGAAAACTTGGCTTATCATCAAGCCTTGGTTACGCTTATACAACAAGAATTGTTCTTATACGATTAAAAAGGTTAATTTTTATATCCACCGTTTATCATAGCCCTTTTTTTCCGATTTGAAAAGGGGAAAGAACGTGTGAACGCTAATACGATTCTTAGAAGAACATGATGTGATGGCGGTGGAAGGTATCCGGTCGTCTATGGATTCAACAAATTTGTGGATTAAATTGGCATTGGAGGGAAGCTTCTCCGCAAAAAAATATGGATGCTGTTTCAATTGAAACAACATCCATACGCGCTTGACCTAACCAAGGACAGCACGGTCACTTTCAAATTGTTCTCCGCGTATACGCTGAAACTCTTTTAACAGATCCTCGATGACCAGCTTTTGTTTTTCCGCTCCCGCTATATCAAGAATGATCTGTCCTTTATCCATCATGATCAGCCGGTCGCCCAAATCGAGTGCCTGCTGCATATTGTGCGTTACCATTAACGTCGTCAAATCAAATTTTTTAATTACATTATCAGTCAGATTTGTAATCAGTTCTGCACGTGAGGGATCGAGTGCCGCTGTATGCTCATCAAGCAATAAAATATTCGGCTCGGTAAACGTCGCCATTAACAGGGATAGAGCCTGCCTCTCCCCTCCGGACAAAAAGCCGACCCGGGCATTTAGGCGATCCTCCAGACCCAGATTGAGACTGAAAAGGGTTTCTTTGAACATTTCCTTCCGTTTTTTCGTAACTCCGGGCACTAATTTTCGCTTTTTGTTCCGTGCATATGCCATTGCTAGATTTTCCTCGATGGTCATTGAGGGTGCTGTGCCGGCCATTGGATCTTGAAACACACGCCCGATATACCTGGACCGTTTATATTCCGGCAGATGGACAACGTTCTTGCCGTTAATACTCACTTCGCCAATATCCGGGATCAAATTGCCGCTCACTACATTCATTAAGGTCGATTTCCCTGCGCCATTGCTGCCGATTACTGTGACAAACTCACCTTTCTTCATCTCCAGTTCTACAGTTTTCAGTGCCTTTTTTTCATCTGGTGTACCTTCATTGAATGTGATGGAAATATCCTTCATTTTAAGCACCCTTATGCACCTCCTCTGCTTCGTTCTGACGTAGCTTAACTCGCTTTGCTATGCGGCGTTTCTTCTCTTTTCGCGCCTGAATAAATTTTGGTGCAACAAGAGCCACAATAACGAGCAGGGCCGTAATCATTTTCATATCACCTGTTTCCAAAAATCCAACCCGCAGTGCCATTGCTACTACAATTCGGTAGATGATGGCCCCGCCAATTACGGCCAACGTTGCCCGTGCTATTGTTTTGGTGCCAAACAGCGCTTCCCCGATTATTACGGAGGCAAGCCCAATTATAATCATTCCAATTCCCATATTAACATCAGCAAACCCGCCATGCTGAGCAATCAATCCGCCTGAAAATGCAACGAGTCCATTGGAAATTCCAATGCCGACAATAATCAGGGTATCTGTATTCGCCGATAAACTCCTGATCATAATCTGGTTGTCCCCTGTCGCACGAAGCGCAAGCCCTACTTCCGTCTTTAAATAATAATCCGTCAGAAATTTAATCGCCATTGTTACAACAATCATGACAAGAACAATGCTCCATGTCGGCGGAACATTATTCGCCCCGAAAAACGTAAACAAACCGTTCAATATCGGATCAAGACCTGTTGATTCCCAAAAAGACTCAAGCTGCTTAAATACGGTTGTTTCACTTAAGAGGGATAAAGTTGGCTGCCCCATGATTCGCAAATTAATAGAGTAAAGTGCAATCATCATCAAAATACCTGAAAGCAATGCATTGATATTTCCCTTTGCATGCAGAAACCCCGTAATACATCCTGCCAGAAACCCGGCAAATGCAGCTAAACAACTTGCGACGATTGGATTGACCCCATTCATAATGGAAATGGCAGCGACTGCTGCCCCTGTAACAAAACTTCCGTCAACCGTCAAATCGGGGAAATCCAGAATGCGGAAGGACAAGTAGACGCCTAAAGCCATAATTGCATAAATAACCCCTAATTCGACCGCGTTAAATAATGATAGAAACATATTTTCCCCCTTCTCGCAATCAGTGGTATAGAAAAATATTGGATTAAAAAGGCAGTTGATGCACTGCCTCATTAACCTGGATAAATATCTATTTTTCTTCTACAAACTTAGCGTCATCCCAATCGCTGTTCCACTCAATACCTTGCTTCTCTGCAGCTTTCTTATTAACGTACAATTCGATCTTAGGAGGATATTCAACCGGAATGTCTGAAGGTTTCTTTTTACCTGTCAGAATCTGAACAGCCATTTCACCGGTACGATATCCGATGTCATAATAGTCTATCCCATATGTTGCAAACCCGCCTTTTTCAAGGGAATTCGGTTCCCCGACAATTAATGGAATATCCTGTTCGTTGGCAACACCGACAACAGTTTCAAGGGCGGAAACAACCGTATTATCCGTTACAATGTAGATGACATCTACTTCACTCACAACAGTTGATGCTGCCTGCTGGACTTCAGAAGAGTTGGCAACTGTACGCTCCTCAAAACTGAGACTTGTACCCTCAGCAGCTTTCTTTACAGCTTCAATCTGCGAAACGGAATTTTGTTCCCCGGAATTGTATATTAAACCGACGGAGGCACCTTCAAAGTATTTATCAATAAATTCCACTGTTTTCTTGATTGCATCCGGATGCAAATCCGTAACTCCGGTTATATTTTTTCCGGGTTTGTCCATCGCATCCACCAACCCTGCACCAACCGGGTCTGTGACAGATGTGAAAAGAATAGGTATATCTTTTGTTGCCTGCAGAGCGCCAAGTGCACTTGGGGTGGAGTTGGCAAAAATAAGATCAACACCATCAGCAACAAATTTACTGCTGATAGTATTTACATTGTTCATATCGTTTTGCGCACTTTGATAATCATATTCCACGTTCAATCCGGCATCATCAATTGCTTTTTTAAAACCTTTATATGCTGCATCAAGCGAAGGATGCTCAAGGATTTGAGTCGCTCCGATTGTATAGGTTTTTTCACCGGAATTGTCACTGCTGCCGCCAGCGTTTTCTGCACCTGATGATTCATTGGAGCCACATGCAGCCAGCATCATGATCCCAACGAACATTACTGCCATAAATAAGACTTTCTTCATGAACATACTCCTCCATTCCATGTTAGGTTCAAAAAATTCAAATTTTTTATCGGACAGGTTTCCTGCCAGAATGGAAATGCTTCGTGGTGCAAAAAAAGTAATCGATTCGCTAACAAAGCGAACCGTATATTTATAGTCACCCCCCTAGAAACGAAACGCTTTTTCAATCTGTTGCAGCACTCGTTCCGCACTCGGCAGATAATAATCCTCCAGTGCAAAGAATGGAACCGGCACATCATAACCTGCAACCCGTTCAATAGGTGCACGCAAATATAAAAAGGAGGTATCGTTTATGGTCGACATAATATGTTCTCCGAATCCTCCTGTTGCATGTGCTTCATGGACAATCACTGCTCTGCCCGTTTTTTGAACGGATTCGGCAATGATATCCCGGTCAAGCGGGTATAAAGTTTGTAAATCGATTATATCACAGGTAATCCCTATTTGTTCGGCTTTTTTTACTGCCTTTTCCACAACAGGTATCATTGCCCCCCAGGCAATAACACTGACATCGTTTCCTTCCTTGACTCTCCGTCCTTTTCCAATCTCCGTTTTATATTTACGAGACGGCACATCTTCCCTTGAAGCACGATAATTGTGCATCGGTTCAAGAAACAGAACCGGATCGGGATCTTCTATTGCTGCGATCAGCAGCCCTTTTGCCTGCACAGGTGATGATGGGCAGACCACTTTGAGGCCCGGCATATGAGTGAAAATCGTCTCCATACTGTCGGAATGTACTTCAGGCGCGCGAATACCCGCACCATACGGAGCCCTGATTACCATTGGAACACTATAATGGCCCATCGTTTTCATACGGATTCGGGAGACATGTGTCATAATCTGGTTATATGCCGGATAAATAAATCCCATAAACTGAATCTCTGCAATTGGCTTAAATCCATTTACTGCAAGCCCGACAGAAGTGCCAATAATCCCCGATTCAGCAAGAGGGGTGTCGACAACCCGATCCTCCCCGAACTGTTCCTGAAGCCCATCAGTTGCACGGAAAACACCGCCGTTTTTACCTACGTCCTCCCCAAGAACCAATGTAGTTTCATCCAGGTCCAGCATTGTTTTCATCCCGTCATTGATTGCCTGAATCATTGTCATCGGTTTAACTGCTCCAGGTTGTTGCATTTCACGTTTCCAGTCTATGGCCACAGTTACTCCTCCTTTCGAGTTTTAAAGCAGCCTTTATGTTTTATCTGCCGCCGGAATTCTATATAATTACGCTTATTAATCATTCTTAACCGCCAATGAAAGACAAGTTTCCTTCTGCTCCAAAAGCTGTTTCGGAAGCTCCGCAAATATATGGTCAAACATATCTTCCGCTTTCGCTTGGGGATATGCTTCCATTGCTTCAATTGCCTGATCTACTTCATTTTTAAGTGATGCTTTCAATTCAGAAACTTTCTTCTCATCCCATATACCATATGTTTTCATATATTGTTCAATACGTGAGAGTGGATCAGCAATATCCGAACCTTTATCTGCTGGTCTGTATTTACTGGGGTCGTCTGCGGTTGTATGTGCACCGACTCGCCATGTGACAGCTTCGATTAGTGTTGGGCCCTTTCCGGAGCGGGCAAGCTCGACTGCTTTTTTTGTTTCCAAGTAAACAGCAAAGCAATCATTACCATCAATCCGAACACTTCGCATATCAAATCCGGCGGCCTTTTGTGCCACTGTTTTGGAGTTTGTCTGTTTTTCAAATGGGACTGAAATTGCATACCCGTTATTCTGGTTAAAAAATACCGTCGGAGTTTGGAATACACTTGCAAAATTTAAGCCTTCATGGAAATCACCTTGCGATGTTGCACCGTCCCCAAAATAAGCAATTGCCACGCGGTCCGTTTTTTTTCTTTTTTCAGCCCACGAAGCCCCGACTGCATGTGGAATCTGACTGGCAATTGGAACAGCAGGCGGGAAAATATTCTTTCCGGCAGGGGGGACACATCCTTCCGTGCGGCCATTCCAATATAAAAACATTCGTGTCATATCCACACCATATGTCAGTGTTGCACCATGGTCACGGTATGTCGGAAAAATCCAGTCACCATCCCCCATCGCCAATGCACTTCCCACTTGTGCTGCTTCCTGCCCGCCAAATGGCGGATACGTTCCAATTCTGCCCTGACGCTGCAAGCTGATTGCTTTCTGATCGAACGTTCGTATCCGGGACATATGATAAAACAGTTTTTCAACAAGTGCGGAATCCAGCTTGGACCCGTAAGCTTCATCGACAAGTTTTCCTTCATCATCCATGATTCGCTTGATCGGATAATCTGACACCATTCGTATTGCCCCCTTTTAATTCCGGATATCCCATTTAGGTTTAACTGCCCGGGTGTAAAAGTTATTTCGTCTCCCCCTTGTTTCCAAAACTTTTTCGCAAATATGATTTGCTGCTTCGATGGTTGACTGACCGCCTATTTTTGCCTGATGGTATACGTTAAGAAGGGTATTGTATATCTCTTTCGTTTTTATCAGCACCCGTTCCTTATTCGCACCATACAATTCATCGGCAACCTGTATCAGCCCGCCTGAGTTGATAATGTAATCGGGCGCGTATAAAATCCCTCTTTTGGCCAGTTCCACCCCGTGCTGTTCGGTCTGCAGCTGATTATTTGCAGATCCGGCAATAGCCTTTACTTTCAATTCGTTTATTGTCTGATCATTAATAACGCCGCCGAATGCGCATGGAACAAAAATATCAGCCTCCCGGGAATAAATTTCATCACTTGGAACATATCTGGCTATACCGGGGGCAGATTCAGCCTTTTTCATAATGGCGCGAACATGATCATCACTGATGTCAGTCACATAAATTTCCGCCCCTTCTTCCAGCAGCCCTTCCGCTACCTTAAATCCGACTTTCCCAAGACCTTGTATAGCATAGACTGCACCGGAAAGGGAGTTATTTCCAAACAGCACCTGATTTGTTGCCTGCAGTCCATATAATACCCCTTTGGCAGTCGGAACGGATGAATCACCTCCGCCGCCATATACTTCCGGAACACCGACAATATTGTTGGTTTCTTTAAGGGCATATACAAAGTCTTCCATATTTGTCCCCATGTCTGTTCCGGTATAAAAACGCCCCCCAAGCGACTCCACATACTGACCAAAACTGCGAAACAGTTCCGGTGTTTTATCTGTTTTCGGGTCACCGATAATGACTGCTTTTCCTCCGCCAAAGTCAACATCTGCAGCCGCACATTTATAAGTCATCCCTTCTGCCAGACGAAGCACATCGTCAAGTGCTTCCTCCAAAGAGTTATATGGACGCATCCGGCAACCGCCCAATGCTGGACCAAGTGTTGTATTATGTATCGCAATAATTGCCTGTAATCCGGTTGCGGGATCATTACAGAAAACAACCTGTTCATGTCCGGACATTTTGTCAAGCAGTACAAAATCTTCCGTGATGGATGAATCCTTTACTATCCCCATCATAATCCTCCTACAGTAGTATTTCCGTGCCGATATTACTTTTCTGCCTCCCAAATAAAGCGCTTACAAAATATATTTTTATATGACGTTATTCCTACGTCATTTTATCATTGTGTGATAATATCGTCAATATTTTTTCAAATATTTCCATATTTTAAGAAAATCAGTTACCGCACGGCTTAATTCAGTAAATCTGAAGTAATATTTAATTGTTCCTTTGCCCCGCTCACCATTCCGTCGATTAGTTCCCTGACGGTCAGCACACGTTCAATTAGTCCGGTTACCTGTCCGGCGTTCATAAATCCATTTTCCAAATCTCCATCCAATGCCCCTTGCAAATGCTGTACCTCTGATGTCAGGTGCATATATTCGTCCGAGGTCATTCCATTTTTCTCAAGTTCCTGAAGCCTTTTGGCATAAGAGGTATTCAAAATCCGGCGCATCCTGCCATAAGACCTGCCAATTAATACCGTTCCAGTCCCTTCCGATGCAACAAGCTGCTTCTTATAATTTTCGTGAAATGGTGCTTCTTTAGTCGTAATAAGGGATGTACCAAGCTGCACACCGCTTGCCCCAAGCGTTAATGCCGCAGCCAGTCCTCTTCCATCACCAATACCCCCGGCTGCAATGACCGGTATATTCACATTGCTGCTAACCTGCGGAATCAGTGTGAACGTTGTCAGTTCAAGGCTGGAATTAATCCCCGCAGCTTCAAATCCTTCAACAACTATGATGTCGGCGCCTGCTGCTTCTGCTTTTTTAGCATGCTTCACGGAAGCAACAACCGTCAGAACTTTAATATTTTTTTCCTGAAGAATGGAAATGTAGCCGGCTGGATTCCCGGCTGACAAAGAAACAATCGGTACATCATGGTCAATCACCATTTGGATTAACTGATTTGTATAATCCGAAACATTTATCGCAATATTAACGGCAAACGGTTTGTCCGTAAGTTTTTTTGTTTCTTCAATAATTTTTCCGACTGTTTCAGGATTCATTGTTCCGCAGCCGATGGTACCAAGTCCCCCTGCCTCTGATACAGCTGCAGCCAGTTTTGCATTGCTGATGTTTCCCATTCCCCCTTGAATAATCGGGTGGGCTATTTCAAGTGTCTTGCAAATCGGATTCATTTTGCCACCTCACGTCTGTTATTATGGTTTAACCATTGCCTGGATTGAATCTAGATTTTAGCTCTCTATCAATCTACATTCGTGGATTATCAACCTATGGCAAGAATTATCGATCTTTATTGTAGTTTATCAACCTTCATTATCCATATATCGACCTTCATGAACACTTTATCAGCCTTCATTATCCATATATCGACCTTCATGAACACTTTATCAACCATTACCACCAGTTTATGAACCTTCAACGCAACATATCGCCTTTATTTCGAAATATCAACCGATTGACCGGCGCAACAGATACGCCGGTTAGCCTTCTTCACTTTCCTTTAAATTCCGGTTTCCGTTTTTCATGAAACGCTGTAAGTGCCTCAAGCCGGTCTTCGGTCGGTATCGTTAACTCATAAGCCTTCGATTCAATTTCTAGTCCGGTTTGCAAATCCGTTTTCATTCCGTTTGAGATTGCGAATTTTGCCTGTTTGATGGCGACCGGACCATTCTTCATCATGTCAGATGCCAGCTGGATACATGCATCATACAATTTTTCATGTTTCACTACCTTTAATATCAGCCCCATCTCCAGTGCCTCAGCAGCAGAGAATTTCTTCGACGTAAAAATCAATTCCTTAGCTTTCATCTCCCCGATTACTCGTGGAAGACGCTGTGTACCACCCGCCCCTGGAATGATTGCCCAGTTCGTTTCTGTCAATCCCATCATTACGTCCTCTGCCGCAATGGAAAAATCACAGGCGAGCATCAGTTCAAAGCCCCCGCCGAAAGCATACCCATTAACAGCAGCTATTGTCGGCTGTGTTAGTGATGCGATACGGTTGAATACATCCCGAATGGCATTAACATTCCTTCGGGTATCCGTTTCGTTCAGATTTTTGCGTTCTTTCAAATCAGCGCCGGCACTAAATGCTTTATTTCCAGCCCCCGTAAAAACAACAACCCTAACATCCGGATCAAGATGAATCTCTTCGACAACATCCCGCAGTCTTGAAAGTGTTATATAATCCAGGCAATTAAGTACTTCTTCCCTGTTTATGGTAACCCATGCAATAGCGTCTTTTTTCTCCAAAAGAACCGTTGACATATGTTCCGCCCCTTTACACAGCTATTCCTGCACATTTTCCACAATTGTTGCAATACCCTGACCGACGCCAACACACATCGTAGCTAAACCATATCCCGCCTCTTCCTTTTTCATTTGATGAATGAGCGTTGTCAAAATCCGTGCACCGCTTGCACCAAGTGGATGGCCGAATGCGATTGCGCCGCCATTGACATTCACCTTTCCCTGATCAAGTTCCAGCTGGCGCATGCATTCAATTGACTGGGAAGCAAAGGCTTCATTTAATTCGACCAAATCAATATCTTCCATTGCCAAACCGGATCGTTTCATCGCTTTCCGGCTGGCGTAAATCGGACCCAGTCCCATGATTCGCGGCTCAAGGCCTGCAGCGGCACCGGCAACATATTTGACTAACGGCTTCAGCCCCAGTTTTTTTGCCCGATCGGCACTCATAATAAGCAGTGCAGCGGCACCGTCGTTGATCCCTGAGGCATTGCCGGCCGTAATTGTACCGTCTTCAAACAACGGTTTTAGTTTCGCCAGCTTTTCCGAAGATGTTTCCGGGCGTGGATGCTCATCTGTATCCACGGTAATCGTGCCGGTTTTCCGGTCTGTATATGTAACAGGGACGATTTCATCAGCGAACCGGTTCGTATCCATTGCCTTTTTCGCCCGCATCTGGCTTTTGAACGCAAATTCGTCCTGCTCTTCTCTGCTTATCTCAAATTGTTCAGCGACATTTTCCGCGGTTTGCGGCATGGAATCTGTCCCGTACATTTTCTCAAGGACAGGGTTAATAAACCGCCAGCCAATTGTTGTATCAAACAATTCCTGATTCCCCCGGGGAAACGCTTTGTCTGGCTTAGCCATGACCATTGGTGCCCGTGTCATGCTTTCTGTCCCGCCGGCAATATAAATATCCCCGTCACCAACAGCAACAGCCCTTGCCGCATACATAACCGCATCAAGGCTTGATCCGCACAGACGATTAATCGTTGTTCCCCCAACCTGAACAGGCAGTCCGGCAAGCAGCCCGGCCATACGGGCGACGTTCCGATTATCTTCGCCCGCCTGATTGGCATTGCCGAGGACAACATCTTCAATTTCCGCTGCCGGAAGTTCCGGATTCCGGTCCAGCAATGCTTTGATTACTACCGCACCAAGATCATCCGGCCGAACCTGTTTTAATGCCCCCCGATACCGGCCAATCGGTGTTCGGACTGCATCGACAATGACGACTTCTTTCATTTCCTAATCAACTCACTTTTATCGGTATAATCATATACACCCTTACCGGTTTTTCGTCCGAGTCTGCCTGCCTTTACGTATTGCTCCAATAGCGGTGCCGGACGATACTTCTCACCAAGTGTTTCGTGCAAATACTTTAAATTGTTGAGCCGTGTATCGAGTCCGACAAGGTCCCCGAGCTCCAGTGGTCCCATTGGATAGTTCAGGCCAAGCTTAATCGCTTTATCGATATCTTCTGCAGATGCCACTCCCTCCTGCAGCATATGAAAAGCCTCATTTCCGACCATCGCACTGATCCGGCTTGTCACAAAACCCGGAAACTCATTCACTTCAACTGTCTCCTTGCCCATCTGTTCGGCAACCATTCGAATGGCAGCAAATGTCTCATCTTTTGTATCCAGTCCCTTAACGATTTCCACAAGTTTCATCCGGTGAACCGGGTTAAAAAAATGCATGACCGTAAACTGTTCCGGCCGGTTCGTAAATGATGCGAGTTCCGTTGGGCTGATAGTAGATGTGTTGGAAGCAATAATGGCATGGTCCGGCGCATATTGCGAAGCGGTTTCCATCACACTTTTTTTCAGTTTGCGATTTTCCGGTACAGCTTCAATGACAAGGTCCGTGCTTGCGGCTGCACGTTCCAGTTCAAGCGATGTCTGAAGCTTGGATGTCATTGCCTCCGCCTGTTCCTGAGTTACTTTTCCTAGTTTCATCCCTTTTTCAGCTGTCCGTTCTGCATAGACAACCGCTTCCTCCAGTTTTTCACCGGAAATATCCACCAATGTCGTGGAAAAACCGGCAAGGGCGGAGACATAAGCTATCCCGCGCCCCATTACACCAGCCCCCACAACCGTAATATTTTCAATGGTCATGGCAAAACTTCCTTTCTATTTTTTTCTGGTAATTAAATGCCGAATGGATTCAATGGCTTGGAACCATAGTATGAAAGAACACTTTTATCCTCCATATACAGATCAAGCGATTCAACCGCCAATTCCCTGCCGAATCCGGATTCCTTATACCCTCCGAACGGGGTTCCCGGAAATGCGGAAAATGGACTGTTTACCATAACAATTCCGGCCTGAATCTGATGTGCAACACGGGTTGCCCGTGCCTGATTCGTCGTCCAAATCGCTGATCCAAGTCCATATTTTGTGTCGTTCGCCCGTTTGACAACTTCCTTTTCATCAGTGAATTTCTCAACGACAACAACCGGTCCAAAAATTTCTTCTTGGACAGCTTTCATATCCGGTGTTACATCAGTAATGACAGTCGGCTCATACCAGTGACCATTTTCAAACCCTTCCACATGCATAACTTTTCCGCCTGTTACAATGGTTGCACCTTCATCCCTGGCAGACTGAACATAACCATCGATCACATCAACCTGATCCCTGCTGATGATAGAACCTAAATGGGTCCCTTTATCAAATGGGTCGCCGGACTTCAGTTTTTTCGTTTTTTCAATAAACCGTTCCATAAATTCATCATAAATAGATTCGTGCACGAACATGCGTGACCGTGCTTCACACGATTGTCCGGTATTGAAAAATATACCAAACAGAGATCCTGCAACGGCCGCTTCCATGTCTGCATCTTCGAATACGATGTTTGGCGATTTTCCGCCAAGTTCAAGCGTAATACGTTTTAATGTATCTGATGCTTTGCCCATAATATCTTTTCCGGTTGGCGTCGAACCTGTAAATGCCACCTTGTTAACATCCTCATGCTGCACAAGATAATCCCCTACAACCTGGCCGGAACCCGGAACTGTATTAACAACTCCCTCTGGAACGCCTGCTTCATGGCAAATTTCATTCAGAAGGATTGCAGTTACCGGCGTAAGACTCGCTGGCTTTACAACAACAGAACATCCCGCTGCAAGTGCCGGTGCAATCTTCCATGCTGCCATCATCATCGGATAATTCCACGGGATAATCTGCGCACACACGCCGACAGGTTCTTTATGTGTATAGTTGAAAAATCCATATGGCATATTATTCACATTACCGCGATGGCCGACAATGGCCCCTGCATAAAATTCAAAATCCTCAATAGCCTGATTAACCTGAACCTGGGCTGCTCCAATCGACTTACCGCTGTTCAAAACTTCCATTTCAATCAGCTCTTTGAACCGTTTCCGCATAATCCCGGCAATATTATTCAGCACTCGCGAACGTTTGCCAACGGGATACTTGCGCCATTTTCCATGGTCAAATGCATTCCGGGCAGCCTGAACTGCTTTTTCTGCGTCTTCCTCATGTGCCTTTGCAACAGTAGCCAGCATCTCACCTTTTGCCGGGTCGTATGTTTCAAATGTTTCACCGGCACCGCCTTCCACGCGTTCTCCGTTAATAACCATTGCATAATGATCCCGTTTCATATCTCCGACTTCAGTTATCAGTTCTTTATTTGCTGTTTGTGTCACAAAAATTCCTCCCCTGTTTATGATCGTTTAGTTGCCGCTGAATTCCGGTTTTCGTTTTTCCTGAAACGCCTTTAACCCCTCCTGATGATCACCGGACATACCGGCAATCCGCTGTGCCTGTGCTTCCTTATCCAAAAACGCTTCATATGATTGCTCCATTCCATCCAGCATGTAACGTTTAATCAGTGAAAATGCTTTGGTAGGCATTGCGGCAATTTTTCCGGAAAATTGCTGCACCTGTTCGTCCCAGTCTTCCGGTTCAATCACTTTTGTTGCCAACCCGAGCGCTAATGCTTCATCACCGGTAATCGGTTTTCCCAGCACCGCTATTTCAAGCGCCTTTGCGTAACCAATTAAGCGCGGAAGCATATACATAAAGCCTGAATCCGGAACAAGTCCGATATTCATAAATGCACTGACAAACTTTGTCCCGGGCTGTACCAGTCTGAAATCCGCTGCAAGCGCCAGACTCATTCCCGCCCCTGCCGCTGTACCGTTTACCGCTGCAATAATCGGTTTGGGAAAATCATTGATGGCCTTCATCATAGGATGATAGCGTCTTCTAAGAAATTCAGCATGGTTGGTATTCTCATCCACCCCGCCCAAATCCTCACCGGCACAGAAAGCCTTACCACTGCCGGTAATCACAACACACCGAATGGCATCATTTTTAGCTGCAGCCTTTAATGCATGTGTGATTTCCTTATTCATGTCAGCCGTAAATGCGTTATACGCTTTTGGCCGGTTCAGCGTAATCATTGCAATACTGTTCTCCGGAAAATACGTTATCGTTTGATAGCCTTCACGCTCCATTGTTTACTCCCCTTTGAACGAAGGCGGGCGTTTATCCATAAATGCCTGCATGCCCTCTTTCTGATCTTCCGAGTCGAATGCCAGGTAAAAATTCTTTCGCTCCAGTTTCATCCCATCCATTAAGGAAAGTTCTTCCGCTTTATGTACTGCTTCTTTGATGAGTCTTAATGAAATTGGCGCCTGTTTCGTCAATTGCTTTGCCAATCTTATAGTTTCTTCATCCAACATTTCCGGAGCAACTACCCGGTTAATCACACCAAATTTCTCTGCCTCTGCCGCGCTCATAAATTCTCCAAGCCAGATCCATTCGAGTGCTTTCCTGCGCCCCATTGCCTTTGTTAAAAACTGTGTTCCCCCTGCTCCAGGCATAACGCCGAGCTTTACTTCCGGAAAACCGAATTTTGCTTTTTCACCGGAAATGATCAAATCACAATGCAAGGCAAGTTCAAACCCGCCGCCAAGCGCAAAGCCATTGACAGAGGCAATTAACGGTTTCTTTATCAGCGTCATCCTGTCCCATACAGCAAATGGGTCCAGAAGTTCAAGCGACATCGGCCGCTCCGCTGCCATTTCTCCAATATCCGCACCTGCTGCAAAAAATTTGTCGTGCCCCTTCACGACAATGACGCGGATTGTTTCGTCACGGTCAAGCATTTCCATTTCCCCGACGATTTCATCGACCATCTGCCGATTCAATGCATTGGAAACGTTTGGTCTGTCAAGCTGTATTACGCCAATGCCATCCTCCCTGGTAACGTTGATATGTTCGTAACTACCCATCGAGTTCCTCACCAATCATTAACGTTACAAGATCACCCGCAAATTGCATCACATCTTTTCCGGAAGCTTTTCCTTCATCTGTTTTCATTGCTTTTTGTAATGAATCCTGGTCATCGTAAAACATTTCACAGAGTAAATAATAATCACTCTTTCCCATTGGCGAGCCAACAATTTTGGTTACTTTCATCTCCCGGAGACCCGGGATTTCCTTCGTAATCGGTGTATGCACATTAAAGTAATGTTCATCAAATTTTTCCTTGTTCTCCGGTTGTTTGTACAGCGCAATCAATTTTGTCATTTTAGTTCCTCCTTATTTATTTCAGCCGCTTTTTTCTCCGGCTGTTGTTTTGATAACCGGCTTCATTGCCTCAAATGGATTTCTGCATCCCATACAATACAAAATACTTCTGCATGCAGTCGGTCCGAAAACATTTTCTATCGACGTATACTCCGAATTACAATAAGGACAATTGACTGTCCATTGCTCGCCCGGAATATAATCTTCGGGAGGCGGGGCAATTCCATGTTTTTTCAGATTCTCTTTCCCCGTAACTGTAATGGCATCAGTCGTCCACTCATACTGAAATGAAAATGCCACATCGCATGTATTGACCCACCCGATTTGTTCGACCGCCTTTTTGACATCTTTTTCGATAATATCAAGGGCGGGACACCCTGCAAAAGTCGGTACCATTGAAATAGATACATCCGCACCGTCAATTGAAAGATCATGAACCATCCCCAAATCATAGACACTTACCGTGGGAAGTTCCGGGTCATCAACCGTCCTTAATACGGCATAAACTTCATTTCGCTGCTGTTTCACATGCATCACATCCCCCTTCTTGTCAAAAGTACCCCCTGAAATCTACCAAACCGCTTTTTTATCACTGGCATAAACTTCTGAAAAAGTCGCGATTGCCTGATGGATGTCTGCTGTATGTTCCTGATTCCGCCCATTGCCGAGTCCGCATTCGGGCATTCCGGCGGGCGGGGATACAAGTACAGATTCCACTTCCTTCTTCCATTGCTTTTTTATAAACTCCTCACTGGCAATCAACTGATTGTTCACAATCTCAGGCCCCTTTGGCCCCAATTTAAACGCATCACCAAAGACTCCCCATGCCTCTTCCACTCTTGTCTGAATTCTGGAATGCGCCTCTTCACTTGAATGCTGCAGCTGTTGCATCCATAGCTTCCAATGTGCCAGATGATAGATCTGCTCCATCAACACTTTCCGGGCGACATTTGCCAGTGGAACATAGGAACTTTCTGTAAGTGCCTCCAATTTAATCTTTTTTAGAGTCTCATAGAAATACTGCCGCACAACAGCTAATGCCCAATCAAAATACGGCTCCTCCAAATAGTTTCCATCCCCGTTTCTTTTCTCAAGAAAAACGGCATTTCTCCGTTCTTCCGCCGGCCGCTCATGGGCAAGGAAGTCAATTTCACCTTCCCCCAACTCCTCCAAAAGCGCGAAGTACATATTCGCATGCCCCATCGTATTTTGAGTAATGGATGAAAAAGCAACATCTTCCTCAATATGCGGTGCAAGACCGAGCCATTCAGATCCCCGGAATGCCACAATAAACTCATCATCCGCAAGCTGGTAAAGCAATTCTGTTATTGCATTCAAATAATCCTTATTCTGTTTTGCCTGCTCGGCAGATTCCACTTTATCCGTCACGATTTCTTCACCTCTTTCCACGACATGATCTCTTTTTCGTCAAGCATTCCCTGCTCTTTTTCACGCCATTTCTTACGCAAATAGCCGTATCCTTTTGTTGTCCGGTATTGTTTATTATCCAGCCGTTTCGTCCAGGTTGTACGTTCCTCACTTGTCATCGAACGTATATGTTTCCGCTGCACAACCCAAACATCCAGCACATCTTCCCGGCGCATAAAGTTTTCCTGCGCCATCATCATTGCCATCTCATCATTTGGTGCAAGCAGGCTGAATTGGTGCTGGACCGGTGCTTTTACACTTTTCTTGCTGAACACTTCATATTCCTTATAAAATTTCGATTCATCCTGTTTTCCCATCGTAACTCCCCTTTCAATCCTTGATATTTCAACCTATGAAGGCATTTCCTGCGGGATCAGCGCCTGTCGCACCCAGCGATTTTTTTCATAGGCAATTTCCCGTAAACGGAGCCGTTCTTTCGACCTTGGTCCGTTATTCTTTATAATTTTCTTAAATTCCGCCCAATCCGGCTGCTGATAAATCCATTGTTCCTTTTCGTCGTCGTAATGAATCGTGTCATCGGGAACCGTTAATCCCAATGAAAAGGCGCGCGGTAAGTATTTATCCAAAAATGCCTGACGCAATTCTTCGTTATTGCTTTTCCGGATCCGGTATTTAATCATAATATCCTGTTTGGATGATCCGGTTGTGTCTGCTGACGGCGGACCAAAGAACATTAAAAGTGCCGGCCACCAGCGGTTGAGGGACTCCTGCAGAATTCCCCGCTGATATTCATTCCCTTCTGCAAGTGCCATGATGATTGCTTCACCATGCTGTGCGTGAAAAACCTCTTCCGCACAAATGCGTTGGAGTGCACGCTGATACGGTCCATATGATGCGTCCAGCATATTTGTCTGGGAAATGATTGCTGCTCCATCAACCATCCAGCCTACCATGCCTGCATCTGCCCATGTTTTTGTCGGCATGTGAAAGACGTTATGGAACTTCAAATCACCACTCAGCAGATCCTCCATCAGATTTTCTCTCGTTTTGCCATATGGCTTCATCAAATCTTCCGCCACCCGAAGCAGCAGCTGACCATGACCCATCTCATCCTGCACCTTTGCCATGATGCCGAGTTTCCGCTTCAATGTCGGCGCTTTCGGAACCCATTCTTTTTCAGGCAGCGCGCCCATAATCTCACTAATTCCATGCATGGAAATAAGTTTGATAAGTGCCTGCCGGTAGTCATCAGGCATCCAGTCATCGGCTTCAATTTTTTCGCCTGCTTCAATTCTTTTCATAAACGCTTCATATTTCTGCTGATCCGCTTCAGAATAGTCATCCGATACAAAGTCCCCATCCGGAATGTAATTGTACATCATTCCATCCCCCTTATTACGCTTTATTAACGTTATTGTATCAAAACGTTATATGTTATTCAATATCAATTTTGTAAATGTTTGAATAGTGTCCATTATTTTAATGGAAGAAGCTGGTTACGGCGGTTATTTGTTTGACAGATATACTGAAAAACTTTACGATTAATATTACGAATTTCTATTTACCGTTAAGTTTTAATCACATTTATAAAAGTACTGTCTAATTTGAAGATAAACGTTGCAATTCAATTCATATAGAAAGGAACATAGCATGGAAAAACAATTTAATACACGTTCCATGATATTCACGCTTTACGGTGATTACATCAGACATCATGGAAATGTCATCTGGATCGGCAGTCTTATTCGATTGCTGAAAGAATTCGGCCACAATGAAATGAGTGTACGGGCAGCAATTTCCCGGATGAATAAACAGGGCTGGATCCAATCTGAAAAAATTGGAAATAAAAGTTACTACTCGCTGACGGAACGGGGAAAAGCGCGGATGGAGGAAGCGTCCAAACGGATTTACAAGTCCAAGTCGCCTTCCTGGGATGGGATGTGGCGTATGCTTGTGTACACCATCCCGGAAAACAAAAGGCATCTTCGTGATGAATTACGTAAAGAACTCGTTTGGAGCGGCTTCGGCTTATTATCCAACAGCTGCTGGATTACCCCGAATCCACTGGAAGATCAAATAAACCGACTCGTTGAAAAATATGAAATTGCTGATTATGTATCTTTCTTCCGCTCGACATATGAGGGGATGAGTACTAATCAGGAACTTGTCACAAAGTGCTGGGATATCGATGATGTGAACGACCGTTATTCGGAGTTCATTCGGGACTATAGCCAGCGATATGTCATTGATAAGCCGAAAATTGAAAAAGGTGAAATCAGTGATGGAAGCTGTTTTGTAAAGGCTGCGATGCTGGTTCATCAATATAGAAAGTTTTTGTTTATTGACCCAAACTTGCCCGGTGAACTGCTGCCGGAAAAATGGCTTGGTGATTCAGCTGCATCGCTGTTTACCGACTATTATCAACTGCTGCAGAGTCCGGCCAACCGCTTTTTTGAATCCGTTTTTGAGCTTGGTAAGATAAGCAAGGTTACCAAATAAGGTCAGTCTTTCCGGCCCTGCCGGAAAGTACTGTCCTCTATCTAAGGGGTAGTTGTTACACATGAACAGGCTTATTTATTTTGCTACTATTTTTTCAAATACTTCCTTCTTCTGAAATGCCTGCCCCTTCACCATATAGGTGGATATAGTTTCCTCAATCATTTCCATGTCCTTATCTGTCAGGGTTCGAATCACTTTTCCGGGTGAACCGACCACAAGTGATCTTGGAGGTATCTTTTTCCCTGATGGTATCAGACTATTGGCACCGATAATGGAATAATCACCGATTTCCGCTCCATCGAGGACAGTGGCACCCATACCAACCAGTACACCTTTATGCAATGTACAACCATGAACAATTGCATTATGGCCAATGGATACATCATCGTCCAATGTTAATGGGAACTGTTCATACAGGTGGCACATGCTATTTTCCTGAATATTGCAGCGTCTGCCAATCTTGATTGGACCTTCATCACCCCGAATAACAGTGTTAAACCAGATACTGGACTCCGCCCCAATTGTTACATTCCCTATTATTTTCGCTCCATCAGCAATAAAAACCGATTCGTGGATGTCCGGCTGATGTGCATTATATCGATAAATCATCGTCATTCCTCCACATCTTTGATTAAAATGGAAGACACACAGGTGGCGGATTTTTTCCCGTTCTGTTCCAATTCCGTCACCACATATGCCAAGGTCCTGCCAAGGCGTTCCACTCTTGATGTCATTTCCACTTTCCCTTCAACAACCGGTCGGTGAAAGGTAGTATCAAGGTCAATCGATGCAAAACCTTGCTGATCCGTCAATTTGGATGAAATCGCATAGGCCATCATAATATCCGCTGCTGCTGCAAGAAAACCTCCCATTGCTACGCCGATTCCATTTATATACTTGCGATCAACCGTCCATGTTCCATATGCAATGCCCTCCATTGCATCATGCACAACCACTTGCATTGTAGTATCACATGGAGGTGGTTTCTTCTGTTCATTGGCAACCTTTTGCAGGTCACTCATTTTAAACGTCATCTCCGTAAATCCCTTCTTCCATCAAATCATATTTTTCTTTTGTCACTGCAACGGTCCTTGGAGTGTGTTTAATTGACCGTTTGTTTCATGCGCTCATCCACGATTCTGACTGCTTTTCCTTCTGAGCGAGGTATGGATTTTGGAGGCTGCACATCCACATCAACCGAGACAAGACATTCCTGTTTAATGGATGTTTGCAATTCCCGCTTAAGCCTGGATATAACCGAGTGTTCCAAATTCTGCTGGCATTGCACATACGATTCTTCAGATAGCTCTACCTGCAACTTCACAGCATCCAGATGTCCATCCTTACTTAGAAATAATTGATAATGTGGTGTTAATTCTTCCACCTTCAGCAGGGAGCGTTCCATTTCAAACGGAAACACATTGACACCGCGAATAACAAGCATGTCATCAATTCGGCCTTTCACACGAGTCATTCTTGCTGTAGTACGACCGCAGCTGCATGTTTTGCGATTAATTGCCGCAATGTCCCCGGTGCGATAGCGGATAATTGGCAGCGCTTCCTTTTTTAAGCTGGTAATAACTAATTCACCGTATTCACCATCCGGCACACGCTCTTTTGTGTCAGGGTCAATAATTTCCGGTATAAAATGATCTTCCTGTATGTGAAGCCCATTTTGTTCGTCGACACATTCAATGGAAACGCCAGGACCGACAATCTCGCTTAAGCCGTAAATGTCCATAGCTTTGATTCCCAGTTCCTCCTCAAGCGTATCCCGCATTTCCTCCGACCATGGCTCTGCACCGAAAATTCCATATTCGAGACTGGTTTTTTTCGGGTTAATTCCTTGCTCTTTCATTTTTTCCGCAATATGCAGCGCATACGATGGGGTGGAACAGATAACTATCGGTTTAAAATCCAGAATGAGCAGTATTTGTCGTTTAGTATTACCGCCGGATACCGGTACTGTCGTAATTCCCAGTTTTTCTCCGCCATGATGAAGTCCCAATCCACCGGTAAATAGTCCATAGCCATATGCATTATGCATAACATCATCCCTACTGCCGCCCGAAGCCGCAATTGACCTTGCCACAATCTCTGCCCAATTGTCGATATCATTTTTAGTATACCCAACGACAGTCGGTTTTCCGCTTGTCCCGGATGAGGCATGCAAACGAACAACATCCTTCATTGGCGAAGCAAAGAGACCGTATGGATAATGGTCGCGAAGATCTTGTTTCACGGTAAAAGGCAGTTTTTGCAAATCATCCAGGGATTGAATATCAGCAGGTTTCAGACCTGTTTTCGAAAACTTTCCCTTATAAAACGGAACACTGTCATAAACGCGTTTTACCGTTTTCTGAAGGTAACACAACTGCAGTTTTTCCAGTTCTTCCCGATCCATCGTTTCCATTTCCTCATTGAAAATCATGAAATATCCCCCTTTAAAATATATGCGGCAAGCCAACCCCTCTGGTGTATAACATATAATTAAACCAGCGTAATAATTTCGTCATCTATAATGATATCGGGACGTTAAAAGGATGTCAACCGTATTTTGAATTTTTAAAACCCAATGTTTTTAAGCTTAGCAACCTTTATCACTACTGCAATTTTGGGAAAAACTTTTAGTCAGGAAGAAATTCCTGTTGACAAGATGAAAAGACTTTTATACGATTCATATAATAAAATTAATAGGTACGTTTTAATACCGTTATATAGTTAAGGGAGGATTTCAATGACGCTTTATACAATCGTTGACAGGGAAACCTGTATTTCATGCGGTGCCTGTGGTACAGCTGCTCCGGATTTGTTTGACTATGATGAAGAAGAAGGATTGTCCTACTATATTGGAGATGATAATCACGGCTGTAGACCAATTGACGCTGGATTCACTGAAGACCTGGAAGATGCCTATGAAGGATGTCCGACAAATTCCATTAAGATGGCTGATACTCCGTTTGACGGAGACCCAAATAAATTTGAGTAATAAGGAGTTGCATAGTATGTCAGAAGAAAAGATTTATGATCTAACCATTATTGGTGCCGGACCGATTGGTTTATTTACTGCTTTTTACGCGGGAATGCGAAATGCATCAGTCCACATGATTGACAGTATGCCTGAGGTTGGCGGTCAGCTGGCAGCACTTTATCCTGATAAATATATTTATGATGTGGCAGGTTTTCCAAACATAAAAGCGAAGGATTTGGTCGAGCAGTTGTATGAGCAATCCAAAACATTCTCCCCGAAATTGAGTCTGAATGAGTCGGTTAAAAACGTGATCCAACTGGAAGATGGAACGTTTCAAATAGATACTTCCGGATCGAGCTATTTTGCCCGAAGCGTCATTATTACTGCGGGTGCCGGGGCATTCCAGCCGCGCAAACTGAAAGTCGACAGGGCAGATCAATTTGAAGACAGAAACTTGCATTACTTTGTTAAAAAACTGGAACAATTTAAGAATCGCCGCGTATTAATTTGCGGTGGTGGGGATTCAGCTGTCGACTGGTCGCTCGCACTTGAACCGGTTGCCAAAGAGGTTATCCTTATCCATCGACGTGATAAATTTCGTGCCCATGAGCACAGTTTGTCCTTACTGCAGGAATCCAATGTTCATATAAAAACACCGTATGAAGTGGGTAAATTAGTTGGAAATGACAAAATTGAACAAGTAATGCTTCAGGAAATTAAGGGGGAGAACGTACATGTATTAGACGTGGATGACGTCATTGTCAACTTTGGCTTTGTGACTTCTCTTGGTCCTTTGAAAGACTGGGGAATGGAAACATCCAAAAATGCGATTTACGTCAACCAACAGATGGAAACATCGATACCAGGCATTTTTGCAGCTGGTGACGTTTGTGCATATGATGGCAAGCCGAGGCTGATTGCCACAGGATTTGGTGAAGCAACCATCGCCGTCAATCATGCCAAGGCAATGATTGATCCAAAAGCAAGGCTGCATGTGCACAGCACACATTTATTCGCGACAGCAGCACCGTGATAATACTGGTGAGCCTGCATCTAATCCTTTTTGACAATTGAAAGTGTGTACAGTGATATAACAAGAGCTACTAATGAAATAACAATCGCGGTCCAAAACATGAAACACACCCCTTTCTCTCGTCGCGGAATTTGAATACCTTGCAATTATTGTATAAATAAATTATGCTATGAATAAGATATGGTTAGGAGAGGAATTAAATCCTCTCTCATGGTTTGTTAGGGTCGCTCCTTTTGCAAGAAGGAACGGCTCTTTTTCTTTTGTCTTATATGCAAAATAGCAACTGTTAAATTGATAACAGCAACTGCCAAATTTAACACTGAAGCCAAAAGAATTAACCACATTTCCATATCTTAGCACCCCCTTTCGTACAGGGAGTGTGTTCATTATAACATACTATGTGTGAAAATTCTTTTTTTTTGAGAAAACTAATAAGCAGTGAACTCCATAACGAAGTCCACTGCCTTTGCTTATTTTATCTCTTCTCCATTTCAGACATCAGGATTTTATTCACCATCGGCGGGTTTGCCTGTCCTTTGGTTGCTTTCATTACCTGTCCGACAAGAAATCCTAATGCCCGGTCTTTCCCATTTTTATAGTCGGTTACCGATTGTTCATTTTCATCCAATACCTTCGTGATAATCGGCAGCAGCTGACTTTCATCGGAAATTTGCACAAGACCTTTTTCTTTCACAATTTTTTCCGGGTCGCCGCCCTTATCAACCAATTCCGCAAAAACTTTCTTGGCAATCTTGGATGAAATTGTGCCGTCCTCAATCAGTTTGATCATTTTGGACAGGGCCTTTGGTGTCATCTCCAGATCATGCAATTCTTTCTGGTGCTTATTCATATAGCCGGAGACTTCACCCATCAGCCAGTTGGAAGCCTGCTTGATCTCAGCACCGTGATCAACTGTTTCCTGGAAAAAGTCAGCCATCTCCTTGGAACTGGTCAAAACACCGGCATCATATTCCGGTAATCCGAGTTCGGCAATGTACCTTTCTTTACGTGCATCCGGGAGCTCCGGAATTTGTTGACGGATGCGTTCTTTCCATGCTTCATCAATATACAATGGAACAAGATCCGGTTCAGGGAAATAACGGTAATCATCTGATCCTTCTTTTACACGCATCAGGATCGTTTCTTTTGTTTTTTCATCGTACCGGCGTGTTTCCTGTAAAATTTCGCCGCCGGACAACAGAACCTGCTCCTGGCGCTTTTCTTCAAATTCCAGTCCTTTTTGAACAAAGGCAAATGAGTTCAGGTTTTTCAGCTCGGATTTGGTACCAAACGCTTCCTGACCGATTGGACGGATGGACAGGTTGGCATCACAACGCAGTGAACCTTCCTCCATCTTACAGTCAGAAACACCTGTATACTGAATGATGTTTTTCAGTTTTTCCAGATAGGCGTATGCCTCTTCCGGCGAGCGCATATCCGGCTCAGATACAATCTCAATCAACGGTGTGCCTTGGCGGTTGTAGTCAACCAGTGAGTAGCCGTTATCCTGGTGATTGAGTTTTCCCGCATCTTCTTCGAGGTGAAGCCGGGTAATGCCAATCCGTTTTTTCTCTCCATTTACTTCAATCTCAATCCAGCCATTTTCCCCGATTGGCTTATCAAACTGAGAAATCTGATATGCTTTCGGGTTATCCGGATAGAAATAGTTTTTTCGGTCAAACTTCGTATCCGTTGCAATTTCACAGTTTAATGCCATAGCGGCTTTCATTGCGAAGTTAACCGCCTCTTCATTTAAAACCGGAAGCGTGCCGGGATATCCCAGATCAATCGGGTTAACATTCGTGTTCGGTTCAGCGCCGAACGCATTCGGGCTTGGACTGAAAATTTTCGAATCAGTTTTCAATTCCACGTGCACTTCAAGTCCTATAATCGTTTCAAAGTTCATTTGTCGGCACCTCCCACTTGAGGTCGTTTCGTATGAAAATCAGTAGCCTGTTCATAAGCATGTGCAGCACGATAAACAGTACTTTCATCAAAATGTTTTCCAATAACTTGCAAACCGATTGGCAGTCCTTTTTCTGAAAATCCGCATGGCACGGAAATCCCCGGAACGCCTGCAAGGTTGACCGGAATCGTTAAAATATCGTTTGCATACATTGTCAGCGGATCCTTTATTTTTTCACCGATTTTAAATGCTGGCGTCGGTGTTGTTGGTCCAATGACTACATCATAGTTTTCAAAGATTTTATCAAAGTCGTTTTTAATCAGGGTCCTAACCTTTTGTGCCTTTTTGTAATAAGCGTCATAGTAGCCGGAACTCAGTGCAAAAGTACCAAGCATAATACGTCGTTTCACTTCTTCCCCGAATCCTTCACTGCGGGAAAGTTTGAACATATCGATCATGTTATCCGCTTGTTCTGAACGCACGCCATAACGAACACCGTCAAAGCGGGCAAGATTAGCGGAAGCTTCAGATGAAGAAAGCAGATAATAGGTTGCTACAGCGTATTTAGAATGCGGCAGCGAAACTTCTTCCCATTCCGCACCAAGTGACTCGTATACTTTCAATGCCTTTTCAACGGATGCCTTTACTTCCGGATCGACACCTTCACCGAGGTATTCTTTTGGAACCGCGATTTTCAAGCCTTTTACATCGCCGGATAAAGATTCAGTATAAGCTGGAACATCCACATTTGCACTGGTGGAATCCATTTTGTCGTGTCCGGAAATGATTTCAAGAACGCGTGCATTATCTTCCACATTCCGGGTTATCGGACCAATCTGATCGAGTGATGATGCAAACGCCACAAGTCCAAAGCGGGAAACCCGTCCATATGTAGGCTTCAAACCGACAACACCGCAAAATGCTGCTGGCTGCCGGATGGAACCACCTGTGTCAGATCCCAGTGAGAACAATACCTCTCCCGCAGCAACTGAAGCAGCCGAACCACCACTTGAACCGCCTGGTACATAAGCTGTATTCCATGGGTTACGAGTCGGCTCAAAACTGGAATTTTCATTGGATGAACCCATCGCGAATTCATCCATGTTCAGTTTGCCGATGGTTACTGCCTTTTCTGCATTTAACTTTTCAACAACAGTTGCATTGTATAAAGGTTGGTCAAAATTACGCAAAAACTGACTTCCACAAGTAGTGCGCAATTCCTTTGTCATGATGTTATCCTTAATGCCGGCCGGGATTCCGAACAAGCTTGATGCAGTGTCAGGAGCATCATCCAGTTTTTTTGCCTGCATGCGTGCCTTCTCCTCATCCAGCGTCAGGAACGCGTGCACTTCATCCTCGACTTCATTAATCCGGTCATACGATGCATTAACGAGATCTTCTGCGATAATCTCTTTATTTTTCAACATTTTTTCCAATTGTTTTATACTATGGTCAAACAATGCCATGTTCTACCCTCCCTATTCCAATATTGATGGAACACGGAACAGACCATCCTGTTTATCCGGTGCATTTTGTAATGCATCCTCTTGTGTGATCCATTCTTTCGGTTCATCTTTACGAAGTACATTTTTCAAGTCCAGCACGTGCGTAGTTGGCTCCACATCTTCTGTATCCAGTTCATTCAACTGTTCAGCATATGTAATAATGGAATCCAGCTGATTAGCGAACATATCTGCTTCTTCTTCCGTAATCGCCAGTCTGGCCAAATGTGCGACGTGTTTCACCTGATCCTTTGAAATATCTGACATATGGTCTACACCTCCAACAAAAAAATATTTTATCTTTATCAATTCGAAAACATCATTATTTTTATTCGACACTATTGATAATAGCAGAATTGCCAGTGCATAAGCAACTAAACACAAACTACACCTTCAATTGATTTAAACCATTAGCCCTTTGGTAAATTTCCTCGAGCAATTTCCAGTTGAATAAGAACTTCTTGGGGCTAACATAAAAAGGTCCAAATATGATTATCCCAGGGAACTGTTGCGATTTTTTAATAATTTTTAATAAAAGTTTAAAATTAGGAACATATTTTAATTTCACTGCATACACTTAAGTGTTGCTAAAAATTTTACAAAAAAATACCTGAAACGGTTTCCACACCGTCTCAGGCAAGTTCATATAGGTAATAGGGTAAAAAACTTCGATTATAGGTATCCAAAAGATTAGAGACCTACTGAATTAGTGATTGAAAGAACGCTAGGTTCATCATCTGATGTCAAGTCAACGGGATCTTGAGTAAATAAAAACCCTGCAGTCAAAAGAGCACCCAATGATAATGATACAATCAATTTTTTCATTTATATCCCCCCCTTAAAAAAATATCTATAGTTTAATTAATTGATCATAAGTATTGTTAGCCAGTTTATAATACTTGACGGATTCCTTGTATTTTTTTAAATCCTCAAAATGTTCGCCAAGCATTCTTGCATAAACAGCTAAATTCGCAAAATCTTTCTGTTTCTGTAAAAATGGAATTAATTCATTAATGACCAGCTTTTCATATTGTGCATATTCTCGTCTTATTACTAAATCATATGCATTTAAAGCTAAAAAATGTATTTTATAAGCTTCTTTTTCTGAAATAGTTTCAAATATCTCAAATCCTTTGGCTATTATTTCACTAGTTTTATCAAGCTCGGAGATAGAATAGTATTCTTTAATTAAGGATGTAACAGTAAGAAGTTTAGTATTCAAATCAACTTCCCTACCATTCAAAACTTCATTATAATAATAAATTGCTTGCTTTCTTTCGCCTTTGGTGGAATGAAGATATCCTAAATTATGATTCGTCGACTGAATTATTTGAGAGTTTTTGCTTAACTCACCTAAATGCTTTGCCAAATTATGATTTTTTATTGACTTATCATACATCCTGATTCTCCGATAGGAAATACCAAGAACCGAGTGACATTGTGCACAACGGATAAAATTATAGCTCTTTCTAAAAGTGTCAATTGCCTTTTCGGCATATTCAATTGCTTCAAGTGTGTTATGTAATTTACTGTGTGTGACGGCAATAACATATTGTATATCTGCAACATTTTCCTCAGATAAATCCAGTTGATTCAGTTTTTCTTCCGCTGCCCTGTACATTTGCATCGCCTGATTAAATTCACCGGTTATCGAATTATAATTCCCTTTAAACTTATACCAGTAAAACTGATGCAGGCTATCAAATGTTCCTGACAGCTCTGTTATTTTATTTATCTGTTTTAGCGCCTCATCAACCTCATCTATAACAAGAAAATATCTAATTTTATGAATCTCAAACATTATTAGATTTTCCGACTGACTTTCATAAATAAGTTTATTTAATTCTTCGTACGCGTTTTTGATTTTTTCCTTATCGTTTGTATCAAATAGCATTGCATACCATTCCTGGCATTTCTCTTTGATCGTCTCGTCTGTTTCATTTGTAAACTGAATGCCAAGACGGGTGCACAGAAGACTGATTACATTTGGACTTGCTTCTGTTTTCTGATTTTCAATTTTTGACAAATAGGCATATGAAACTATTCCATCAGCCAGTTCCGCCTGGGTCATTTCCTGCTGAATACGATGCAGTTTGATATATGGACCAATTTCCATCTTTATACCCACCTCGCTAGCTGAATTTAAATGCCGAGAAGAAGTTTTCCGTATTTATATAATAGCATATTTTCAAAAATATTCATATTGGGAAAGTTGAGGGCGGGTTGTCTCTCTAACACGTCCAAAAACTTGCTGACTTTCCTCAATCCAGGAAAGTTGGACAAAAAAAGTCCTTTTTTACCATGTTTCTGTGTAAAAAAGGACTTTATCGAAATTTGTAAGCCTATTGACTTATAACATTTCTGGTGTAGTTTTTAGAATCGGGACCGCTATTCGCTCCATTCCTAAATAGTTACTCGAATTTTTCTTTGGATAATACACTTTTGTCCCGGCCTCGATCCCGAAATCAATGAAGTATATGCACTTCCGGTTTATTGGAACCTGCTTCCCTGTAAATAAAACTTTCCAGACGCTCATTGGATTTAATTTTAATTTCCAAATCGTAATAATCCGGGAACATTTCTTTCACCAGACCATACGTATACTGCGTAAATCCGATTACTTCTCCTTTTCCGTAAAACTCTAACGGAATTTCCAGGGTCAGCTTCTGAAGTTCGTCCTTCACATAAAAACCTTTACCAATCACCCCTACATAGTTCGGAAAATATTCAGCGATTTCTGCAGCAAAGTCATCAATTAGTTGTTTGTCGTCAAAGTGATGCTCCTCAGCAGAATTGGAAGGAAACAATACATAATCTTCCGGAATCTTGTCCCACTTACCAATTGTATTATCCCCACCTTTCACGCCTGTTTTGACAACGTAATTGCCGGGAACAGGTGAACTTTCCTGCTCTTCGCGATAGATGGCGATAAGGACCGGAATATTATTCAGCCCTTCCATTTTCCGAATGCGTTTCAGTACTTTTTGGGCAATTTGTTTTCCCTTTTGAAGCATGACATCCTCGTCAATATCCTTATAATAATACGGTCCGCCGGTTTCTGTCTGATACCTGTAGACAGATTTCATGGCAATGCCAATGGACATTCCTTTCAGTTCAACAGAATTATCCTTCTTTTTAACAAGATAGTTCTGCTCAAGGATGTGTGACAAATACTTTGGATTATTTTCCTGTTGCTTTTTCGAACTTTCATCCTTTATTGGCGGATTCAACGCCATTGAAGACACATGCCGGACCTCTTCCTCGATTTTTTTCTTTTGTTCCTTATACGCGTTGGAACTTTGACCCGGATGGCTATTTTTGTAGATCTTCAGTTTTTGCTCTACAGCTTCTTTGATTTGTTTTTCGGTTAATTCCCGCTCCAGCCATTTATACATGGTGTCTTTATCGATATATTGACCTTCTTCAAAGAAATATTTGTTTGGATCGAAATATTCTTTGGAATGTCTCCGCAATCCTTCTGACATTTCATCAATATCCAGACGATTGCCCATTTGGTTGACAATAACGCCTCTTGAAGCGCTTGGGCGATATGGAAGGATTGTCCGGTACATGTCATCCGACAACTGGTAACTGGGAACAATTGACGTTTTTTCGGACTTATTATCATCTTCCTTTTTAACTACCTGATCTTCATCGAGTGTCGGTGAACAGCTCGTCAGTATCAGCAGAGCACCCAACAGCAACACAATAAATTTCTTCAACTTCCCCGCTCCTTACCAATCTAAGACTTCACTAAGTTGTTCCTCATTCCATACAGTTACACCAAGCTTCTGTGCCTTTTCCAGCTTAGATCCTGCATCCTCACCGGCAATGACAATGTCGGTTTTTTTGCTGACGCTTCCTGTAACCGTACCGCCTTGTTGTTCAATTGCTTCCTTTGCCTCTTTCCTTGTAAAAGACTCCATTTTCCCTGTCAGGACTACAGTTTTCCCCGAAAAAACGGAATCCACGGCAATATCTTCTGTTTTCGGTCCGTTATACTCCATATTGACACCGAGTGCAGTTAATTCATCAATAAGTTCCTTTACTTCCGCTTCCTCAAAATATCTTACAATCGAGTCGGCCATTTTCTCACCAATTTCATCAATTGCAAGAATATCATCAAACGCTGCCTGCTGCAGATTTTTCATCGTTTCAAAATTAGCTGCAAGTGTTCTGGCTGCCTTTGACCCGATGAACCGGATTCCCAAGCCAAAAAGCAACCGTTCCAGCGAATTTGCTTTTGAATTTTCGATGGCTCCCAGCAAATTACTGACGGATTTATCACCCATCCGCTCCAAATTCAGAAGGTCGTCCCTCTGCAGCCTATATATGTCGGCAATGGTATGAATCAGCTTTTCCCGAAAAAGCTGAATGATTACCTTTTCACCTAATCCATCAATATTCATGGCATCCCTGGATACAAAGTGAATCAATCCTTCTTTCAGCTGTGCCGGACAGCTCGGATTTATACAGCGAAGGGCAACTTCTTCCTCCAGCCTAACAAGTTCACTTCCGCAATCCGGACATTCATCAGGCATAAAAAATTCTTTCTCATCACCTGTTCGCTTGTCTTTTACTGCCCGAACGACCTCTGGGATGATGTCGCCTGCTTTTTTAATGACAACCGTATCCCCGAGACGAATATCTTTTTCACGAATCAGATCTTCATTGTGCAGAGAAGCACGTTTCACGGTAGTTCCGGCAACTTTAACCGAATCCAGAACAGCTGTTGGCGTAATAACACCAGTTCGGCCAACACTCAGTTCAATCCCCCGGAGCGTTGTAATGGCTTCTTCGGCAGGAAATTTATAGGCAATCGCCCACCGCGGACTTTTAGCGGTGAAACCAAGTTCATCCTGTTGTTCCAGGTTATCCACCTTAATAACTATTCCATCAATTTCATAAGAAAGATTCGGACGTTCGTTCTCCCAATACTCCACATATTCGATGACTTCATCAATCGTTTCGTATTTTCTCCATTCCGGATTGGTTTTGAAACCCAGCTCCTGCAAATACTCCAGCCGTTCACTGTGTGAGGTGAGTTGTCCGGATTCCCACTCACCGACACCATATAAAAAGATATCCAAATTCCTGCTGGCAGCTATTTTCGGGTCAAGCTGCCGCAATGAACCCGCTGCTGCATTTCTCGGGTTGGCAAATGGTTCAGCTTCATGTTTCTCGCGTTCTTCATTTAATTTCAGAAACGACTGATGCGGCATAAACGCTTCACCACGGACTTCAATCGTTTCATTATCTTTTATTGATAACGGAATACTGCGGATAGTCCGCAAATTGCTCGTAATATCCTCACCAGTCGTTCCATCCCCGCGGGTGGCACCTTGGACAAACTTTCCATCCTCATACATCAACGAAACTGCCAGTCCATCGATTTTCAGTTCGCAAACATACGTAATATCATCATCCGTTCCTTGGCGCGCCCGGCGTGCAAAATCGCGCAGATCGTCTGCACTGAAGGCATTGCCAAGGCTCAGCATCGGTACTTTGTGCTGAATTTTTTGAAACGCATCGAGCGGTTCGCCGCCTACCCGCTGTGTTGGCGACTCCGAAGTAACCAAATCAGGAAATGCTTCTTCCAGGTTGCGCAGCTCCTGCATTTTTTCATCATATTCTGCATCTGGTACACTCGGGTTGTCAAGCACATGGTATTCATAATTGTATTGATTCAGCACTTCAGCCAGTTCCGCAATTTTTTCCCGCGCCTGTTGCTTTTCCATCAGACGACCTCCCTATTCTTTCGTAATTGGAGCAAATTCAGCCAGAACACGTTTGACACCGGTTGGCGCAGGAAATGCAATATCCAGTTCCATTCCTTCACCTTCACCCTGGACTTTTACAACAGTACCGGTGCCCCATTTTTTGTGATTTGCTTTGTCACCGGGTGCCCATGATTCATTTTCGGCACCGGTTGTCTGCTTCATTCTTACTGCACGCCGTTTCAATGGCTTTTCCACAGGCTTCTTATCAATCGGACCGAACATCGTTTTGTTTGCCTGTTCAATGCCTTCCATGAGTTCTTCCGGAATTTCATTAATAAACCGGCTGATTGGATTCATATTGGTTCTTCCAAAAAGTGTCCGCATTTTGGCATGTGTCATGTACAGCTGCTGTTCAGCACGGGTAATTCCGACATATGCGAGGCGGCGCTCTTCTTCCATTTCCTCATCATCAAACATCGAGCGGCTGTGGGGAAAGACATTCTCCTCCATGCCAATCAGGAAAACGACAGGAAATTCAAGTCCCTTGGCTGCATGGAGTGTCATCAATGTTACTTTTTCCTCTTCCTCTGTCTCCTCGTCATCCACCTTATCAATATCAGCAATTAACGCCAGATCAGTCAGAAATGCGACAAGTGTTTTATCTTCACTTGTTTCCTCAAAATCCTGGGTAACGGTCATGAATTCCTCGAGGTTTTCCAATCTGCTCTGGGACTCAATCGTCCGCTCATTTTTCAGCATTTGTTCATAGCCTGTCCGCTGCAGAACGGCCTCTACCATGTCAGTTGCCGTCAAAAATTCCTGCTGCTGTGACAATGTTTGAATCAGTTTTCCGAATTCGGCAAGCGCATTGGCGGCCTTTTTTGGAACACCGGCAAAATCCACTTCCTTGACAGCCTGATAGAAGGAAATCCCCTGTTGTTCCGCATATGCCCGCAGTCTTTCAACCGATGTTTTGCCGATTCCGCGTTTTGGCTCATTGACAACCCGTTCAAAGCTCAAATCGTCATCCGGATTTGTAATCAGCCGCAAATATGAGGTTAAATCCTTTATTTCTTTTCGCTCATAGAACTTTTGGCCGCCTACCATCTGATACGGGATAAATGATTTTGTCAAGGTTGACTCAACCGCACGGGACTGCGCATTCGTCCGATATAAAATAGCAATATCGTTTGGAGAAAATCCTTCCTCACTTGTAAGCCCCTGGATTTTATCCGTTATGAACAATGCTTCTTCCTGTTCTGTTGCCCCTTGAAAATAGTGAATATTTTTGCCTTGATCATTTTCCGTCCAAAGACTTTTCGGTTTCCGTCCGGTATTGTTTTGGATAACCGTATTCGCTGCGTCCAAAATTGCTTTAGTGGAGCGATAATTTTGTTCAAGAAAAATCGTCCGTGATGACGGATAGTCTTTTTCAAAGGACAGGATATTCGCAATATCCGCACCGCGCCAGCGATAGATTGATTGATCAGAATCTCCGACAACACAAAGGTTTTCATATTTTTGTGCCAGCTGCTTCACTAAATAGTATTGTGCATGGTTCGTATCCTGATACTCATCAACGTGAATGTATTGGAACCTGCGCTGATAGTATTCCAGCACTTCCGGCACACGTTTGAACAGATGAATCGTCTGCATGATTAAATCATCAAAGTCCAGCGACTGGTTTTTCCGCAATGTATTCTGGTAGCGCTCATATACACGGGCTACTTGCCGTTCAAAAAAATCGCCGACTTTATTGTTGTATTCCTCTACCGTAACCAGTTCATTTTTAGCTGAACTGATGGCACCAAGCATCGCACGCGGGTCAAATTTTTTCGGGTCTATGTCCAGATCCTTCAAGGTTTGTTTGATAACGGAAAGCTGGTCACTGCTGTCCAAAATTGAAAAATTGCTGCTGTACCCAATCCGGTCGATATCCCTGCGAAGAATTCGCACACACATCGAGTGGAACGTTGATACCCAAATCTGACCGCCGCCGGCCCCCACAAGTCTGTTGACACGCCCCTTCATCTCCCGGGCCGCCTTATTTGTAAACGTAATGGCAAGTATATTCCTTGGTGCCACCTCTTTTTCCCCGAGCAAATAGGCAATGCGGTGGGTCAAAACACGCGTCTTTCCACTGCCTGCCCCCGCCATAATAAGTAATGGTCCTTCTGTATGTTTAACAGCTGCCCGCTGTTCGTTATTTAACCCTTTTAGTAAATCATCCATTGTTTGACTCACAATGTCACCGCCTTTATTCATCGTTTGCTTCATTTGCTGCTTTAACCGTTTTTAAAGCTTTCTTAATATCTTCATAAATGATATTGCCGACTACGATTGTGTCCGCATGTTGCTTCATTTCCGCGGCCTGAAAATTGTTTTCAATTCCACCTCCGTAGAAAAGCTTTGTAGATGTCAGTTCATTTTTTACTTTTTGAACTAGTTTCGGATCACCATATACGCCGCTGTACTCCATATAAAAGACAGGCAAATGAAAAAAGTTTTCCGCCATCGATGCATATGCCAAAATATCGTCTTCATCCGGCATACTGCAGCTCGCTTTGGAAAATGCAGATGCATCCGGATTCAGTATGCAGTAGCCTTCTACTGCAATTTCATCCCAATTCATTAAATACCTGTATTCTTTAACCGCCTGATGCTGTATATCCATCATCCATTTTTTATCTGAACTGTTCAGGACCATCGGAATGTAGTAATAATCAAAGCCCGGTGTGATAGCTTCCATGGTGGATACTTCCAAAACACATGGAACTGTATGCCGCCGGATACGTGACAGGAGATCCAGTACACCGTCAAGTGTCACATCTTCTGTACCGCCAACTATAACCGCATCCGTTCCGGACTCACAGATCATATCGAGATGCTCGTCCGAAATTTCTTTTGCCGGATCCAGTTTAAATAAATGATTCCAATTGTTATCTGTATTAACCAATTTAAAAGTCCTCCATCGTGTAACTCCGGTTCTTTATTGCTACCTTCAAGTATACCAAAAATCGCGCTGTGAATTTAGGATTATCAACAGAAAAATTATAACAGCAGAGCGGCGGGATATCGATAGAAAAAAAGGGATAGAGAAGTATAAATGCTGCTGCGGGGGTTGCAGCAGCATTAAGCAGGGATTTATTCGTCGTCATCCATTATCCGGTCAAGGACAAGTTTATAACCATCGCTGCCGAAGTTGATGCATCGGCGCACGCGGGAAATGGTTGCCGTTGATGCGTTCGTTTCTTTTTCGATGATATTGTACGTATGGCCTTCTGTCAGCATCTTTGCTACCTGGAGCCGCTGGGCAATCGAGTGGATCTCGGACATGGTTGCAATATCGTCAAAAAATTTATAGCATTCTTCCCGATCCTTAAGGGATAAAATCGCATCGAAAAATTGATCCAGCTGCTTTCCGCGCAGTTTATCGATTTGCATGACGGGCCCACCTTCTTTCCTTTAATTTGTAATTGTTATCGCTTGATCCATTCCCGGATTTTCCGGAACAATATTTATCCATGTTTGCCCCGGAACAAATTCGGCCGGCTTTCCATCTTTCACAGGTATGATTCTGCCATTCTGGTTCTTCCATTTTACTTTCCGGACTTTTCCACGCTGAAACAAATACCCATCACCGCCTGAGGTAATATCAATTGCGCGCCGCCCGGCATCATCAATCACTTCATGATGGGTCTCGACAACAAAAATGTTATCCACCTTTATTGGTTTTCCGGATTCCAGTTCAACGGTTTTTTTGCGGTCGTTGTATCGGGTGTATGTTTTGCTCTTCTTGTCATAATCAAATTCGACGATTTCCAGTGGGCTGTCAGAATACACAATTTCAATATGTTTTGCAGAGTCTCCTTCAATGGATCCCGCTTCTTTTTCCGACATAAACGGCAAAGTTTTATAGGAAGCTTTTACGTTATAACCCTTTTTCTTTGCTGCATCGTACACCGCGTCAAACAGCAAATAAGAATTGTGGGGCGCCTTGCGGAAGGATTCCCGCTTGAATAAATAGCCGTCATTGTCATGCTTTGATCCGTTCAGATGCTCGATTCCACGTTTTTTGATCATATCGTTAACAAAATTGGCTGCTCCATGGTAGACATAGATAGCATTATATCCATCGGCAAGTTCGAAATAATACTCCCGCGCACTGCGAACAGGGCCCACCACTTCCGGCAACTGACTCTGATACAATGCCAAAAACCGGGTAATATAACCTTCCGCCAAAATTTCAAAGACGATATCCGCTTTTGATAATCCTGTCTGCGGACGTGCATCTGTATGATTATTAACCATAACACCAACAATGCGGTTATTTACCTTCTTGTCGGACTTCAACCCTGTCAGTGGATAAATATTAGGATTTTCCGTATCAGGCACTCCGCTCTTTTGTTCCACTGCATTTTCCTTTGACTGGTTTTCATTCGCGCTTTGTTCCTCGTCCGAACAGGCAGCAAGCACGACTGAAATTAACAAGACAAATAACAAACATACCCGCTTCATCATTTCACCCTTTATTCAATAATAGTTCCATTATACGTTATCGCATGATTGCTGGAAAGAGCACTTCACGCTTTTTTACATCCAGGATTCCCTGTTGGGTAACACGAATATACGGTAAATGTGTTGCTGACAGAAACAGAATCGTATAAATCGGGTCTGCAAACGGATAGCCGTAATCTTTCAACAGCCCTTTTAATTCTATCTCTTTGTCTATCAATGCTGTCATCTCACCGTCAAACATATTGCCGCCAAGCCGAAGCGGCAATTCAAAAATAATTTCTCCCTGATGAGCAAGGACAATACCACCGCCGAGTTCTTTGACACGCTGCCACGCAAGGAGCATATCCGGCTTGCTTTTTCCGATACAAACGAAATCTCCTGTCGTGGAATAAGAACTTACCATTGCCCCAAGCTTATTGGTAAAACCCCGGATGGCAGTATTCACACGCCATTTTCCTTTTCGGTCAACAAGCAAAAGAAACGCATCGTTGTTCGTATCAGGTATGATATCCAGCGTTACATCCGTCTCAATTGGATACGGTTCAATAATAACGTTATTCATCAGATCCAGCCCGATAGGAACTGAAAATTGCAGATCAGCCATACTTAAATCCCAGTCTATCTCAAGCGGTGTAATACCATGACGCGCCCAATCAAAATCTGTTTTTGGCTGTACTGCTTCATGATCCCGTTTCATCCATGTTCCTTTGGCTAAAACACTGACAGGATGCGGATTTTCTTTTGCATCCAATATATTGATATTCGCAATCCGTCCCGGTGCAATGGTTCCATGGTGCTCCGCCATTCCATAGTGCTGTGCCACGTTGTGTGAAGCCATCCTGTAGGCATCCGGCAGCGGCACCCCTTTTTCAATCGCAATTTCAATACAAATGTTCATTAAGCCTTCTTTATAAAAGGCCGGCGTTCCACCATCTGTTGTCATCATGAGATTATCGAACGCTTCAATTCCCGCCTCCAATATTTCATCCAGCAATTTTGGCAGGTCCGGTCTAATGGAAGAATGACGAAGACCTACCTGATAACCAAGCCGCAGCCGTCTTATTGCTTCTTCTCCCGTCATTGCCTCATGATCCGCTGTAACTCCAAGCAATTTCATTTTTGTCAGCGTTTTTTCAGAGGCACCCGGCAAGTGACCTTCCACCGGCTTACCCAATCGTTTCGCTTCCTGCATCCAATACAGCAGTCTGTCATCACCTTTCAGCAAATTCGGCCATGCGGTCAATTCACCGCCCTGCACTACCAAATGGTGATTAAGCCATGATAAAACATCTTCCGTATTGAAAAACTCCTCTTCATCCTGCAACGCAGTTTGGGAATCGAAGCGGGCCCACCAGTACATTGACATCGGCAATTGCTTGAAGGATTTCAGTAAAGTAACCGCTTTCTTTTTATCCAACAAAAAATTCCACATTAAGTTGTCATTGATCAAAGTGGTTGTTCCATAATACCCCGCATAATTGGCCAATGAAATCGGATTGTATAATTGAAACGGGTGAGCGTGCGGCTCGATATACCCGGGTACAAGGTATGAACCTTCGCAATCTATTATGTTGGCAGTTTCATTTTCCGGCAGTTTGTCCCCGACATACACAATCCTGTCATTTAATATCCAGATGTTCGCTTTCAGCCATTGTTTTGTATATGTATTTAAATAGGTTCCATTCGCTAATACAAGCCCTGGTTCCACTGTGCCGTCAATTACAGCCACATGTTGTCTTATTTCACGATTTCTCCAGTAGTATCCATTTTCCAGCATAAACAGCACTCCAATAAAACGATTTCCTTTATTTTACCATATTTTCGCGCTTTACTGCACTAAAACCGCTGTCTTACAGTGAAATTTCTATGACATTTCTACATTCGGTCTGCAGTTAGTTTAGCCTTGGTTTAATCTTCTAAAGTAAATGCCCCTTCCACTGATATATTAATTTCACTGGCTATATATGCTTTCTTCTATTAATTTAGCGATTTTCCGCTGTGCTGAACAATTTTATTCCGTTAAATCAACTTTGGATCGTTTCTGAATCCTCTTTTTTCCAATTCACAGGAACATTTTCAGCTGTTTTCCAATAAGATAGCCTAGAAGCTATTTATACATTTAATAATAGTCAGGAGTGTTGCACATGCCAGCAATAACCGGAAGCGAATATGTGAGTCGCATTGATCAGCAAAAGGCAAACATCTGGTGCAATGGCGAAAAAATAAAAGGGAAAGTTTCCGAACACCCGGCTTTTAAAGGGGTTATCCAAACACAATCAGCCATGTATGATTTGCAGCATGATACTGATTTGAAAGATATGATGACATATCGTTCACCAACAACCGGCAACATCGTTGGGGCATCATATATGCAGCCATGGACGAAAGAGGATCTTGCCAAGCGGCGGGAGATGATTCGCAGTTGGGCCCGAATGAGTGCGGGAATGCTTGGGAGAAGTCCAGATTACTTAAATACGATCTTAATGGCCTTTGCCTCTTCAGCTAAATTGCTTGAAGGAAAAGAAAATTGCTTTCCTGATCATCTGACTGCATTTTATGAAAAGGCGAAGGAAGAAGACTTATCATTTACCCATACATTTATTAATCCGCAAGTAAATCGATCCGAATTGTACTTTGAACTTTCGGATGAGCCGATTGCCGCGAAGATTATTGATGAAAATGACGAAGGAATTGTGGTGAAAGGTGCGAGACTTTTAGCTACACAAGGCGGGATTACCGATGAGGTTCTCGTTTTCTCACCAGGTGGTATCCTGGACAAAGCGAATGCATTTGCATTTTCCATTCCAAGTAATGCAAAAGGGATGAAATTCATCTGCCGGGAATCCTTTTCCGGTGGGGATTCGCGATTCAACTATCCATTAAGTTCCCGATTTGAGGAAATGGATACAATCGTAGTTTTTGATAATGTGACTGTTCCGTGGGAGCGCGTATTTTTCTATAAAAATTTGGAAGTTGCCAATTCGTTTAAAGCAACCAGTGCATTCCTGCCTTTTACACTGCATCAGGCGGTATGCAGACAAACGGTAAAAGCGGAATTCATCCTTGGTGTTGCACAGGCCCTTATTGAGACCATTAACATTTCCGAGTACCAGAACGTTCAGGAAAACGGAGCGGAAATTATTGCAGCGCTGAAGACAATGGAAGCGCTGCTGACAAAGTCGGAAACAGATGCGCAACCAGATGAGTTTGGATTAATGCGGCCTGATGCAGATTCATTACAAGCTGCCATCTGTATTTTTCCAAAAGTCTATCCAAGGCTGACCGAGATTGTGCAGTTACTTGGATCAAGCGGACTGATTACAATTCCAACCAATAAAGACTTCGGTTCCGAGATACGCGGAGACCTTGATCAATACTTGCAAAGTGCATCCAGAAATGCGGAAGACCGGGTAAAACTGTTCCGTCTGGCATGGGACCTGACGATGAGCCCATTCGGCACCCGTCAAACGCAATATGAACGCTTTTTCTTCGGTAATCCTGTGCGGCTGTCCAGCCAGCTTTACTTCAACTATGAAAAAGATTCCTATGTCGATTGGGTCAGTGAATTTTTAAGAGAATAGAGATTAAAGAATCAAGCCCGGGCGCTGTGCTCACCCGGGCTTGATTCTTACTCTTCACCTATATCTTTCCTATAAAAGAAAGCATCTGATGTGCTGAAGGAATCGAGGCAACGGTAGGTTGTTTCCCCGGCTTCTTTCAAATTTGGTCCCTTTGCTCCTGCCAGCAAGACCCGGCCGCCATCGGAGACCAGCTCATTTCCGGTCAGTTTTGTACCGGCATGTACCATAAAGCCCTGGTCCGGAAGCTCTAATTCTGGTATCTTGACACCTTTTTCATATGCAGCCGGATAGCCTTTGGATGCAAGTACAACACCGATACAGCTTTCATCCGCCCACTGAAGATTCGGGTTCTTCCCATCCAATACATCCTGAAAAACCTGGACGAGATCATTCTCAAGAAGCGGCAAGACAACCTCTGTTTCCGGGTCGCCAAAACGCACATTAAATTCAATGACTTTTGGTCCTTGTTCCGTCATCATCAGACCCGCATATAATATTCCGGTAAATGGACGCTCTTCCTTCATCATGCCATCTGCTGTTTTTTGCAAAATATGCTCGATGGAAAAGTCAAGCGCTTCACGGGAAATATCCGTCGCCGGTGCAAATGCGCCCATTCCGCCTGTATTCGGACCCTGGTCATTATCAAAAGCCCGTTTATGATCACGGGCCGTCACCATCGGATAGACCTGGTTTTCATGAACAAATGCCATAAGTGAGAATTCTTTTCCAACGAGACATTCTTCCATGACTACGGTGGCACCAGCTTCTGAAAAAGCTTTATGAACAAGCATATCATCGATTGCCTGAATTGCTTCCTGTTCAGTTTCCGCAACGACAACACCTTTTCCGGCAGCGAGTCCATCCGCCTTCACAACAATTGGTGCACCTTGTTTTTCAATATAAGCCTTTGCTTCGGCAGCATCCGTAAAACTCGCGTACGCAGCAGTCGGTATTTGATATTTTTGCATAAATTCCTTGGCAAACTGTTTACTTCCTTCCAAGAGTGCAGCTGCCTTTGTTGGAGCATAGACTGCCAAGCCTGCTTCATTGAACTTATCAGCGATTCCGGCAAGCAGCGGATTTTCCGGTCCGACTACTGTAAGATCCACCTCGTTTTCTTTGGCAAATGCAACCAACCCATCAATGTCCATCTCATCAATGTCCACACAGATAGCTGATTTGGCAATTCCACCGTTCCCAGGTGCCGCAAATAGCTTATCTGTTCGGGGACTTTCTGCCAGTTTCATCACGATGCTATGTTCACGGCCACCTCGTCCAACAACTAATATATTCATGTGAAAACACCTTTCCTGATTAATGTTTGAAATGCCGCATACCGGTGAATACCATGGAAATTCCGTACTTGTTGCACATATCAATTGAATCCTGATCACGCTTTGATCCACCAGGCTGGATAATGGCTGTTACACCGGCCTTTGCAGCGGTTTCCACTGTATCCGGCATTGGGAAAAATGCATCAGAGGCGAGTACAGAACCTTTTGCTTTTTCTCCAGCCTGTTCAATGGCAATTTTCGCAGCGCCGACACGGTTCATTTGACCCGCACCAACTCCAATCGTCTGCTTGCCTCCTGCCAGGACAATAGCATTTGATTTAACATGTTTCACAGCTTTCCACGCAAACAAGAGATCAGCCATTTCTTCTTCTGACGGCTTTTTATCGGTCGGGATTGTCAGCTCATCCTCGTTCAGTTCACCAACATCATTGCTCTGAATCAGAACTCCGCCCTTAACAGTTGTAAGCTTATGGTAGCCGGATTCACTGCTGGTCATTTCCAGTTCGAGCAGACGAATGTTTTTCTTTTTCGTTAAAATCGTCATTGCTTCCTCGGAAAATTCCGGCGCAATAACAATTTCCAGGAAGATTCCGCTAAGCTGTTCAGCTGTTTCAGCATCCACCAGTCGATTGCAAGCTACGATTCCACCAAAAATAGACGTTGAATCAGATTCGTATGCCCGGGCAAATGCCTGACTGAGATTGTCTGCCACTCCAATTCCGCACGGATTCATATGTTTCACGGCAACTGCAGCTGGCTCAGTATAATCTGCGATGATTTCCAATGCCGCATTGGCATCCTGAATATTGTTGTAGGAAAGTTCCTTGCCATGCAATTGCTTAGCCAAAGCAAGACTATTGGCAGTATCCTGTGCGTTCTTATAAAATGCTGCCGACTGATGCGGATTTTCTCCATAACGCAAGGTTTGTTTTTTCTCATAGGTTACGGTGTAGTTTTCCGGGAATTCCTCGTCCGTAAAATAATTGGCAATCAATGCATCATATTGTGCTGTATGACGAAAAGCTTTTGCCGCCAGCCGTTTTCGCTCAGCCAAATCGAGCTTATCCGTTTTCAGGCAAGTCAGAACGGAATCATAATCTTCCGGGTCAACAATAATGGATACGTCAGCAAAACTTTTGGCAGCAGCCCGCACCATTGTCGGACCGCCAATATCAATGTTTTCAATGATATCTGATTCTGTAACGCCGGGTTGTTCAAGCGTTTGTTTAAACGGGTAAAGATTCACAACAACGATATCAATTGGATGGATTCCATGTTCTTTCAATTGCTCCATGTGGCTTTCATTATCGCGCTTTGCCAGCAATCCGCCATGAATCATTGGATGCAGTGTTTTGACACGGCCATCCAGGATTTCCGGGAACCTGGTTATTTCTTCAACTGCTTTCGCTTCCACTCCGGCATTCTGCAATGCTTTGAGCGTTCCTCCTGTTGAGAGAATTTCATAATCCAGTGCCGCCAAACCTTTAGCAAAGTCCGCAACATTTTCCTTATTGGACACGCTGATCAATGCTCGTTTTTTCATTGGAAAACTCCTCACCTTCACAATAATCGTTTTCGTATCTCGCTCTATTTGTATAAGTTTTTGTTTTATAACACCAGTGGAGGAAATACACGAAGACTCCCGCGGAAAGCGAAGTGTATGTCCGGAACGGTAGCCCAAACCGCTTTCTACCGATTTTTATATGAACGACATCTACACGTAACTTGCCTTATTTCCTCATCAACTGATTAATAACTTCAGGATATAAGTGATGCTCCACCGTTTGAATCCGTTTTTTCAGCGTTTCTTCCGTATCACCCGGAAATACATCGACGGGTTCCTGTGCGATTATCGGGCCTGTATCAATTCCTTCATCAATATAATGAACAGTCACACCTGTTACAGCCACACCTGCTTCAAATGCCTGGCCAATCGCGTCCTTGCCTGGGAAATCCGGAAGCAGTGATGGATGAATATTTATAATTTTTGTTTCAAAGGCTTCCAATAGTGTCGGCCCTGCAATCCGCATGTAGCCAGCCAAGAAAATCCATGTAACACCTGCTTCTGTAAGTCGTTCCACAAGCATCGCTTCATACTCTGCCTTTGAGGCAAATGATTTCGGTTCAAACAAGAGTGTCGGCACACCAAATTTTTCTGCTTTTTCCACTGCACCTGCACACGGTTTATCACAAACAAGCAGAACAACTTCACAATGGAGATTGTTTTTCTCCATGATGGCCTGAAAATTACTGCCTGTTCCGGATGCGAACACTGCAGCTTTTATCGTACTCATGATGTAAAATGCACTCCCTCTTTCGCTGTCACGTTTCCAATAATAGAAGCTGATTCTCCTTGTTCATATAAACAGTTCAGTGCATGCTCGGCATCATCCGGGGAAACTGCAATGGCCATACCGATTCCCATGTTGAACACACCATACATCTCTTCATCTGAAATGTTCCCCTGTTGCTGTAAAAATGGAAAGACGGCAGGACGTTCCCAGCTTGTTGTGTCAATTTCTACGCCAAGTCCATCCGGCATCATCCGCGGGAAGTTTTCATAAAAACCGCCGCCGGTAATATGGGAGATTCCCTTCACGTTCACTGTGTTGATTACCGCATCAACCGGATTTGCATAAATTCTTGTCGGTGTCAGTAATGTATCACCAAGAGGTTCCGACAGCCCTTCATATTTTTTTGTCAAATCAAGATTCGCAACAAGTTTCCGCACAAGCGAGTAGCCATTTGAATGAATGCCGCTTGACGGTAAACCGATGATGACATCTCCTTCTGCAATCTTGTCGCCGGCAATCAATTTGGACTTTTCTGCGATGCCAACCGTGAACCCGGCAAGATCATATTCCTCTTCCCCATACATGCCAGGCATTTCAGCCGTTTCGCCGCCAATTAAAGCAGCACCTGCATCTTTACAGCCGTTGGAAATACCTGCCACAATCTGTTCGATCATTTCCGGATTATTTTTCCCGCAAGCGATGTAATCAAGAAAGAACAGCGGTTTTGCACCTTGTGCGACAATGTCATTGACACACATTGCAACCAGGTCAACGCCCACGGTATGATGTTTCCGCATTTGAAAGGCAAGTTTCAGCTTGGTGCCGACCCCATCAGTTCCGGATACAAGAACCGGCTCTTTATAGTTAAGCGAAGTTAGTTCAAACAAACCCGCAAATGCGCCAATGCCCCCCAGAACTTCCGGACGATTGGTTTTTGCGATATGCTTTTTCATCCGTTCAACTGCTTCATAGCCTTTTTCCACATCAACGCCGGCTTCCTTATATACGTTTGACATGCCACACACACCTTTCCACATTATTTGCTAACTTTTTGTATATGAAATGACTGACTCATTTTGTTTTTTCACCGGATATCTCCCGGTCATACATGCCGTGCAAATTCCCTGGTGGATTGTCTTGTCTTTTACAATCGCTTCTTCCAGTCCGCTTTCCGATAAGTAGGCAACACTATCTGCACCAATTTTTTCACATAGTTCCGCCAGCGAATTGTTGGCAGCAATCAACTCTTCTTTCGTTGACATATCAATCCCGTAGAAGCACGGGTTTTTAATAGACGGTGATGCAATCCTAACGTGAACTTCCTTTGCACCGGCTTCTTTCAGCATTCGGACAATACGTCTGCTTGTCGTACCGCGCACAATGGAATCGTCAATCATGACCACACGTTTTCCCTCCACAATTTTGCGTACCGGGGAAAGCTTCATTTTCACACCCTGTTCCCGTAATTCCTGTGAGGGTTGGATAAATGTCCGGCCGATATAGCGGTTTTTGATGATCCCCATTTCATACGGAAGACCGATTTGTTCAGCATAACCAATCGCTGCAGAAATGCTTGAATCCGGCACACCTGTTACGACATCTGCATCTGCGGGTGCTTCTTTCGCCAGTTCCATACCCATCCGTTTTCGCGAAGCATGTACATTCACATGGTTCAAATCGCTGTCAGGTCTGGACAGATAAACATATTCCATCGCACACATTCTGCGTTGCTCACGCATTGCAAAACGGGTGGAGTCCAGTCCATCGTCACTGATGGTGATCAGTTCTCCCGGTAACACTTCACGTTCAAATGTGGCACCAATCAGATCAAATGCACATGTTTCTGAAGCTACAACATATGCATCACCAAGCCGCCCGATGGATAATGGACGAATTCCTCTTGGATCAAGGGCAACATACATCTTCTCTTCCGTTAAGATCAGGTAGGAATATGCACCGACAAGCTTTTGTAATGCTTCTGAAATAGCATCTTCCTTTTTCGTTGATGTGCTTCGTTTTATCAAATGGGCAAGCACTTCTGTATCAGATGTTGTCTGCAAAATGCTTCCTTCATTTTCAAGTTCACCGCGAAGTTCATACGCATTCATTACATTTCCGTTATGCGCAAGAGCCAAGCTGCCCTGCTGTGATTGAAACAATAACGGCTGGACATTGCCGTATCCATCTTTATCTCCCTGTGTGGAATACCGGACATGTCCAATCGCTGCTTTACCGTTAAGCTCTGAAAAATTTGCCTTTTTAAAAACATCGTTAACAAGCCCTGTATCTTTATGAAGTTTCAATGATGATCCGTCACTGACAACAACACCGGCACCTTCCTGCCCGCGATGCTGCTGGGCATGGAGCCCATAATATGTCAATTCCGCTGCTTTTTCGTGACCCCAGATTCCAAACACACCGCATTCCTCATTTATGCCTTTGATTTCAGTAAACATGGAATTGCTCCCTTCCAAAGTCTACTGAGCTGGCTGGTTTCTTCCTTAATCAACTCCGAATTATTTACTGCTATCGTCAACACACCAGATCCTGTAACTGTTCCGATTTGTTGACAATCTTGTACCATTCCTTCAAAAGCTTTCTGATTTTCCGGTTTTACTGTAACTAAGAAACGTGACTGCGATTCACTGAACAATTGCACTGTAGCATCTCCTGTAAGATGCACATCTGCTCCCAGTCCCTTTTGATCAAACGTGCTTTCAGCAAGTGCAACCCCAAGTCCGCCTTCAGCCAAATCATGAGCTGACTGAATGTAATTGCTGCGGATTGCCTGATGCAGTTGATTCTGCCTCGATGCTTCCACATTCAAATCAATGGCAGGTGCTTTCCCTTCATAATTGTCGCTGACAACTTTTTGCAGTTCACTTCCGCCAAATTCAGCCTTTGTGTCGCCAATCAAATAAACGAGGTTACCTTCCTGCTGGAAATAGTTCGCTGTCAGATGATCCATCGATTCCAGAAGCCCAACCATTCCCACAACTGGTGTCGGGTAAATTGACTTGCCTTTTGATTGGTTATACAAGGAAACATTTCCACTGATGACTGGTGTCTGCAGCATACGGGAAGCTTCACTCATACCTTCCACACTTTTTTCCATTTGCCAGAACACTTCAGGGTTTGTCGGGTTTCCGAAATTCAGCCCGTCCGTAAGCCCTAATGGACGTGCACCTGTACAGACAATATTGCGGGCAGCTTCTGCTACAGCGATTTTTCCGCCAGTTTCCGGGTCGAGATAGATATAGCGTGAGTTGCAATCCGTCGTTATCGCCAGCGCTTTGTCTGTCCCCTTAATACGAACAACCGCAGCATCTGAGCCTGGTGCAACGACCGTATTCGTCTGGACCATGGAATCGTATTGATCATAGACCCATTCCTTGCTGGCAATTGTCGGCTGCTGCAACAGCTTTTTAAGCATTTCCGCATGATCTTCAACTGCCGGTACGGTATTGTCCATTTGCTGGAACTTCTTAAAATATTCTGCCTCTTTAGATGGCAAATGGTAAACAGGTGCTTCCTCAGCCAGTGCATCAACAGGGATATCGGCAACCATTTCGCCATGTTGTTTCAGGCGGAATGCTTTGTCCTCAATGACTTCCCCGACTGCAACTGCCTGCAGCCCGTATTTTTCAAAAATAGATGTAATTTCCTGTTCGCGGCCTTTTTTGACAACGAGCAGCATCCGCTCTTGAGATTCTGACAGCATTAATTCGTAAGCGTTCATATTCTCTTCCCGCTGCGGGACAAGATCCAAGTCCATTTCGAGTCCTGTTCCGGCCTTGCTGGCCATCTCACTTGCGGATGATGTCAATCCGGCAGCACCCATATCCTGCATGCCGACAAGTGCATCCGAGTGAATGACTTCCAGACATGCTTCGATAAGCAGTTTTTCCATGAACGGGTCGCCAACCTGAACAGCTGGGCGATCCTTATCGGAATCCTCCGCAAGGTCATCGGAAGCAAATGTGGCACCGTGAATACCATCCCGCCCTGTTGGCGCACCGGCATACAGGACCGTATTCCCGATTCCTTTGGCTACCCCTTTTTGGATGTCATCATGATTGATTAATCCGACACACATTGCATTGACTAGCGGATTGTCCTCATAACTGTCATCAAACTGGACTTCACCACCGACTGTCGGCACTCCGACACAGTTGCCATACCCTGCAATACCATGAACCACTTCCTGGAACAGGTATTTCACACGCTCGGTTGTAAAGTTTCCGAACCGAAGTGAGTTCATCAGTGCAATCGGACGGGCACCCATGGAAAAAACATCACGGATAATTCCGCCAACCCCTGTTGCCGCACCTTGGTATGGTTCCACCGCAGATGGATGGTTGTGACTTTCCACTTTAAATACGACTGCCTGATTATCACCAATATCGATAACACCGGCACCTTCACCAGGTCCCTGCAATACGTGCTTGCCTTCTGTCGGGAATTTTTTCAGAAGCGGTTTTGACGTTTTGTAACTGCAGTGTTCCGACCACATCACCGAAAAAATTCCTGTCTCGGTAAAATTCGGCTGCCTTTTCAAAATATCCTTGACCATGGCATATTCCTGTTCGTTCAATCCCATGTCCTGATATAATTTCTCACGTTCGATCTGTTCCGGGCTGATATCACGAGTTGATAACATAGGAGTCCCTCCAATTTTCCACCATGGATTGAAATAGTTTTAATCCGTCATCACTTCCGAGCAATTTTTCAACAGCCCGTTCCGGATGCGGCATCATGCCAAGCACATTTCCTTCTTTATTGATAATACCGGCAATATCGGCGATAGAGCCGTTCGGATTGTTCTGATACGAAAATACAATCTGGTTATTTTCTTTTAAGCCGGCAAGTGTTTCCTCATCGCAGAAATAATTGCCTTCCCCATGTGCAATCGGGTAATGAATGATTTCATTTTTTTCATAGTTTGCTGTAAAAGCAGTTTCATTGTTTCGTACAATGAGCGGCTCCTGGTGGCACATGAATGCCAAATGTTTGTTGCGGAGCATTGCTCCCGGCAGCAGACCTGCTTCCAACAAAATCTGGAATCCGTTGCAGACACCAAGTACAGGTTTCCCTGCAGCAGCATGATTCTTGATTTGTTTCATGACATCAGAAGTTGATGCGACAGCACCTGAACGGAGATAGTCACCATATGAAAAGCCACCCGGGAGAAGAATCCCGTCATAGTTTTCGAGGTTGCTGTTTTCATACCAGACAAGTTCCGCTTCCTCTTTCAAAACTCCCTTGGCAGCATGGTACATATCACGGTCACAGTTCGACCCCGGAAAAACAACTACGGCAAATTTCACAGCTTTTCAGCCTCCCCCACGTCAAATCGGTAATCTTCAATTACCGGATTTGCGAGCAGTTTGTCACACATTTCCTTTACACGCTTTTCCATATCCTCGGTTTCTTCAACCATCAATTCCATATATTTGCCGACACGAACTTCCTCGACAGCATCATAGCCCAATGAATTTAATGATTCCTGAATTGCTTTTCCCTGTGGATCAAGTACGCCTTGTTTCAGTGTTATATGAACGGTAACTTTTCTCATGATATTTCCTCCAGTCGTTTCAGGATTTCCCGGTATACTGCCAGCAGATCGCCGGTCCCCTGCCGAAAAACATCCTTATCCAATTTTTCTTGTGTTGTAATATCCCAAAGTCTGCATGTATCTGGTGATATTTCATCCGCCAGTACAATACACCCGCTTGCAAGACGGCCAAACTCAATCTTGAAATCTACCAGTGTAATATTAATAGTCTGAAACACTTTTTGAAGCTGGTGGTTTATTTCCAGCGCCTTTTCCTTGATTTCTTTCAGTTCATTTCCCGTGACATCACTCAGCACCAACGCATGGTCATCATTGATAAGCGGATCGCCCAACTCATCATTTTTGTAAAAAAGTTCAATAATAGGCGGATTAAACTGCGTATTCTCGTCCAAACCGAGTCTACCGGTAATACTGCCTGATGCCTGGTTACGGACAACAACTTCAAGCGGAATGATTTCAGTTTGTTGAACAAGCTGCTCCGTCTCGTTCAATTGTTTAATAAAATGTGTTTCCGTTCCATAATCATGAAGCAGCCGAAAGATCCGGGAAGAAATTTCGTTATTCAGCCTGCCCTTTCCGGAAAAAGTTGCTTTTTTCTTGCCATTAAAAGCGGTGGCATCATTTTTATATGATAATACAAGCTTGCCCGGCTGATCCTTTGCTTCATGTACACGCTTGGCTTTTCCCTCATATAACAGGTCGGCCTTCATTATTCCACCTCAAGTCCGATTCGATTAAATATGGCATCGACATTTTTCAGGTGATACGTATAATCAAAACAATCGTCAATTTCCGCCTGTGTCAGTTTCGTACTGATGTCCGGGTCTTCCTCAACGAGCTTTTTAAAGTGTGTTTCCGTTTCCCATGCCTGCATTGCTTTTGGCTGTACAATATCATACGCTTTTTCCCGGCTCATACCTTTATTGATCAGTGCCAGCAGTACACGCTGTGAAAAAATAACGCCGTGGGTTTTATCTATGTTGCGTTTCATGTTTTCCGGAAATACAGTCAATTTCTGAACAATGCCGGCAAATCGGTTCAGCATGTAATTCAGCCCAATTGTTGTATCAGGGAGAATTATTCGTTCGGCCGATGAATGTGAAATATCGCGTTCATGCCATAAGGAGACATTTTCAAATGCTGTGACCATGTTACCGCGAAGCACCCTGGCCATCCCTGTCATATTTTCCGATCCAATCGGGTTCCGTTTATGCGGCATCGCGGAGGAGCCTTTCTGTCCTTTTGCGAAAAATTCTTCTGCCTCACGGGTTTCTGTTTTTTGCAGACCGCGGATTTCCGTAGCGAATTTTTCAATGGATGTAGCAATTAGTGCAAGCGCTGAAACATATGCCGCATGACGGTCACGCTGCAATGTTTGCGTTGATACCGGTGCTGGGGATAACCCAAGTTTTTCACAAACATACTGTTCCACAAATGGATCAATATTCGCGTATGTCCCTACAGCCCCTGACAGTTTTCCAAATTCAATGTCTTTTGCAGCTGCTTCAAAACGTTCCAAATTACGTTTCATTTCTTCATACCAAAGCGCCATTTTCAAGCCAAACGTTGTCGGTTCAGCGTGAACACCGTGTGTCCGCCCCATCATAACAGTATGTTTATGCTCGATTGCTTTGTGTTTCAAAATATCGATAAAACGCTGCAAATCGTTACGGATAATTTCGTTCGCCTGTTTGAGCTGGTATGAAAGCGCTGTGTCAACAACATCAGTGGAAGTCAATCCGTAATGCACCCATTTCCGCTCATCGCCGAGCGTTTCGGAAACGGCACGTGTAAAGGCGACCACATCATGGCGCGTTTCCTGTTCAATTTCGGAAATACGATCAAGATTAAAAGAGGCATTCTGACGCAGTTGCTTCACATCTTCGGCCGGGATAACGCCCAGTTGACTCCATGCTTCACATGCAAGGACTTCCACCTCAAGCCATGCTTTAAATTTATTTTCTTCTGTCCAGATTGCTCCCATTTCTTCACGGGTATAGCGGTCAATCATTGTTTTGCCTCCTCATAAGCTGTAACCATTTTGGAAATTTCGTTTACCGTACTGCCAATAAACGTGACATGACCCATTTTTCGCTTTGGTTTGACACCATCTTTTCCGTACAAATGTACAAAGCCGTTTGTAAGTTCCGGCATAATGGTCAGTGTAGGTTCCACATCCTCACCTAAAATATTGACCATTGCCGCGGATTTCAGCAGGCTGACCGGTGTCAAATCAAGTCCGCTAATCGCCCGTATATGCTGTCCAAACTGTGAGATATTACATGCTTCAATGGTATAATGTCCGGAATTGTGTGGTCTTGGTGCCATTTCATTCAAGAAAATATTTTCTCCATTCACAAACATTTCAATCGCAAATGTGCCGACAATATTCATTTTTTCTGCAAGAATCTTAGCTGCATCAAGCGCCTTTGCCTGAACCGCCTCCGAAATGTTAGCCGGAACAGTTGTTTGATATAAAATATGATCTTTATGGTCATTTTCAGCAATCGGGAAAAATTCAATTTCACCTGATTGTGTCCTGGTAAAGACAACAGAAATTTCCCGGTCAAAAGGAACCCATTGTTCAATAATGCATGTACCATTTTTCTCAGCGAAAGCACATGCAGCAGGGATATCATCATCCATTTCCAGTTTCAGCTGTCCTTTCCCGTCATAGCCGCCGCTGCACGTTTTAATGACGGTCGGAAATGTAAAGTTGGCAAGTGCCTGTTCGCATTCCTTAGAGTTAGTCACAATATTGAAATATGGAACCGGTAATCCGGCATCCTGCATCACTGTTTTTTCTTTTTCCCGGTTTTGAGTAACTTCCAATGCAAATGCACCTTGTGGCAGTTTGCCCAAGTTTTCTATATAAGCAGCTGCATCAAGATCGACATTTTCGAATTCATATGTGATAACATCACTTATTTCAGCGAGTTTTTTGATGCCATCCATGTCGTCATATGCTGTTGTTATTTGCTCATCGGCCACTTGTGCTGTCGGACAGTCCGGAGTAGGATCCAGAACCGCAATTTTGTACCCCATATATCGTGCAGCAATCGCCATCATACGTCCAAGCTGACCGCCGCCAATAATTCCGATTGTTTTTGGTGGAAGAATGACATTATTTTTCTGCAAGATTATCCCTCATTTCCTCAACATTTTCCTTCATTGATTTGCGTGAAGCAGCGAGACGTTCTGCCACATCCTCATCGAATGCACCAATCATCTGTGCAGCAAGAATGCCGGCATTTTTCGCTCCGGATCTGCCAATCGCAACTGTTGCAGTCGGCACACCACCTGGCATTTGCACGATGGAAAGCAGCGAATCAAGTCCGCTCAATGCTTTTGACTGCACCGGCACGCCAATAACGGGTAACGTTGTTTGCGCCGCGACCATTCCAGGCAAGTGAGCGGCACCGCCTGCCCCCGCAATTATTGCTTTCAGTCCGCGATTACGCGCTGTTTTTGCATAGTCGAACATTTCATCGGGTGTCCGGTGTGCAGAAATAACATCTTTTTCATATGAAATTCCCAATTCATCAAGCATTGCACACGTATGCTGCATTGTTTCCCAATCCGATATACTTCCCATGATCACACCAACTTGTGGCATTTAAATCCCCCGTTCCTTGGAAAATGGTTTGTCTCTATTTAAAAATAAAAAGTCTATTCGTCTCCCCCAATTATGAGAGAAGATGAATAGACTTTACCAAAACATAATAACGGATCATTGCATTACAATGACTCACCTTCCCTCATAGTCCAGCATTTATGGTGCCGGGTAGAAACTTTCAGGCCGTATCCCCGAAAATATATGAGGTACATATTCATTTCTTCTTTAAGAATATCAAAACGTCTTCCAAAATGTCAATGAAAATCGAACAATTCCTTTATCGGATAGATAAATGTTCGGTTTTTACTAAATTAATGGTTTTGTAAATAGTTTTATTTTATTCCATGGTTTTCCAAAAATTCCAGAATACCCTCTATTAATCCATTCGCTAACGGGAGATCAGGGTCACTGTAAGCTTGCATATTTTTCTGGCGGTCTTTCGGCGCTTCTTTTAGTACATGATTCATTCTCGGAATCAATAACAATTGCGATTTTCCCTTTTCCTTGTAAAGGTTTTTAGCTGCACTTACCGGTACTTGAATATCATGTTTTCCATTAACGATCAGCACCGGAATGTTTAGTTTTTGGATTTCCTTAGCCGGATCGTATTGCATCCAAGAGGACAAGAAAGACTGAACTGAAGGACGAAAGATGCTTTGCAAATTCGGGTTTATATGTTGAACACGTTTGCCCGCTTGGAGTTTTTCCAAAATATCCTTGCTTTCGTCCAGAAGATTGTCGGGCAATTGCTCTTTTAATTGGTTATACATTACCTGATTAATGGCTTTGCCTGCTCCTTCCAACGATATAAAAGCATCAACATTTGTTTCCTGTGCAGCGAGCATACCAACGAGTGAGCCTTGGCTGTGTCCGATAATGCCTACCTTTGAAAAACGCTGATCATGTTTCAGTTTTTCAGCCCATCCGACAGCATCGTTTACAAATCGATTGAAAATCAACTTTTCTTCCGGAATTAATGCAGGCAGATTTTTTCCTACACCTCGTTTATCGTAACGAATACTTGCAATGCCATGTTGTGCCAGTTGCTGCGCCAAAAATTTCAAACTGTTGTTTTTTCCGGGAAGTGCCTTCGAATTTCCATTACGATCTGTGGGTCCTGAACCGGGAATAATGATCATAACAGGATAAGGGGCATTTCCTTTTGGGGTTACCAATTCGGCATACAACGTCCCTTGATCGGTCTCCAAGCTCAAAAACTGTCCTTGATCTTCTTCCATTTGGCTCCCTTTATCCTTGCCTTTCTTCAATTCAAACGGAAAAGACTGACCATTCTGTGTGAATGTGCCTTGAATTGTATCGTCCTTGATTGACCCGTCAAATGTAATATGCTGCCCTTGAATATTCGCCTGAAATAAAACATTAGACTTATTCATTGTTACCTTTGAAAGTGGAAAATCTTCCACTCCCTGAACCGGAATACTAATCGTTCCCCCCAGATTTTTCCCAACCTTAAAAGAAATAATAATCGGCAAATCCTGCCTTGGTATTTTGATTGAGCCCTGCCAGGTTCCTTTAATGGTGTCCACCGAAGTATCATCCGTATTTTCTTCTTCTTTCCTATTTTCATCATCGTTGCCGCAACTTGAAACCAACAGTACTAAAAGTACAGTAATTAAAACCTTTCGCCTTTTCATGCAATAACCCCTTCCTGACCATATCGTATCCTTTCTGTTTTAAAAATACGACCCAAGCAAAAAAAAGTTTCAACTGCCTGCATTTTTCATTACAATAAAAAAAGCATTAAAGACATGTCTGCTGCATGTTTTTAATGCTTTTTTCTTTTATCTGTTCACTCACCAATCGTATCTTCCGGTTTGGCTTCCGGCTTCGCTGTTGGGACACTATTTCTGCGCGGATTGAACAGTCTGCCTTTCCGCACCTGCTTCACCCAGAAGCCGCCATGAATCTGCTTCGGCTCATAAGCAATGATAAACGCTTTCGGGTCAATGGTCTTTATCGTTTCGTACAGCTTCAGTTCATATTTTCTTGGTGTAAGGATCTGCATGGCAAGACGGTCGCCATCCATCCCGTAAGCAAACCAGCTTGTCACTCCATAGCCGCGATCACGCAATTTTCGGGTGAACTCAATATCCGGATCTGACGAAACAACGTTGACTGTAATATAACCAAGGGCGAGTTTCTCCTCGATTCGAGTACCGACGATTACACCAAGACCAAAACCAATTGCATATGCAATCAGGTTCTGGATTTCATTCAGGTTATCCAACACAAGCCCAAGACCAACTACATATACGACAATCTCAAACATGCTTACAAAAGCGGCTGTATATCTTCTTCCTTTTAATGTTAAAATCATTCGCATCGTTGACAGCGATACATACACGATATTAATAACAAGGATGATTGCAACCATCACAAACGCATTACTGAGCATAACGATACCTCCTGCATCTCTTACCCAATATAATACTCCATATTAAATGTGTATGTACAACATTTTTTGCAATGCAATGTATTTCCATAGATCATGACTTGTTCGGACCAAACACACGCTTTTCCACTGAAGATTGTTGACCGCGCAGCCTTTTTGTTAAGGTTCGCCTCCAGTTTTCCGCCAGCAAACCGCAGGAAGCAAGATCATCAGCTGCCCGCAGATCTTCTTTCCTTACATGCATTACTTCATTACAAGCAGCAATCGTCCACTGTGGTAATGGGCGTTCGATTAGCTCAAGGTGCATTCCCGCACCTGCTTTCCCTTCCTTAAGCACACGAAAATACCACCCGGTCCGCCCGCTGTTCTGAATCCTCAGCGCAAAGTCCATGATGCGAAATCTTCTGGCAGGCTTCCAGCAAGGTTGACGGGGCTGTGATACCTGAATCACGCTTTCGCCGAATTGAAATGTATCCCCGATACAAATATGATATTCATCAGCATTTTCCAGGGAAAGATTTTCACCCATCGCAGAAACGCTGATTGTATCCAGGTCCAGTTCACTCCTCCAAAACTCATAATGCTTTTTCGGATAGGCGAAGACAGCCTTTTCCGGACCGCCATGATTTTTCGTGTCAGCTACTTCATCATCCATAAAACCGGTTTTTCCAAGCCACCGTTCACCTTGTGCCTCCTGTTTGAATATGCCGCTATTCCAAGGCCTGTCCATCCTGTCTTCAGCACCTTCATGACCCATCTGTTTCACTTTCCCGGTAAATATTTTATGTACGTATGGTGCATCCATTTTGCCACCTTCTTTCTTACAATATAGTATACGGAATCCCGGCGAAAAGTAAATAACACGGAATTCTGCTTCAGAAATCCGTGTTAAACCGATTACATGATTTTTTCTTTCAAAGCTGCCTTATTAATTTTCCCGACATGGGTTTTGGGAAGTTCATCAAGCAATATAAATTTTTTGGGGATTTTATAGCGGGCGAGTTTTTGTCCGCAGTACTCATTCCATTCCAAATCATTCATCACAACATCAGCTGCTATAAATGCAACGACTATTTCTCCCCACTTTTCATCTGGAAATCCCAACACCGCTGCTTCATGCACATTTTCATGCGATTCCAGCCAATGCTCAATTTCCAATGGGTAAATATTTTCCCCGCCGGTAATGATCATATCTTTTTTTCGTCCGACAATATAGACGTATCCTTCACCATCCCGTCTTGCCAAATCACCGGTATGTACCCATCCATCGACAAGCGTCTGTTTTGTCTGATCCGGGTTATTCCAATAATATTCAAAAGAATGATTTCCGCGTATCAGAAGTTCACCTACCTCGCTGCCGCTGACTTCATTTCCGTTTGCTGCAACAATTTTAATATCATTTAGAAGCATTGGTTTCCCGACAGACCCAAGTTTCCGTTTCGTTTCGGATGGATCAATGTAAAAATTATTCGGTCCGGCCTCTGTCAAACCATACCCTTCTTTAAATGGAATACCCTTGGCACGAAATGCACTGTATATTTTATGCGGGCAAGGTGCACCACCTGATAAAAAAACTTTCATATGCGGAAAGGCGGCATGCTGAAAAGCCTCTGTCCGGATCATCATGTGATACATGGTTGGGACACATAAAACAATTGTACATTGATATTTAAGCAAATCATTAACTGCTTTAACCGCTTCAAACTCAGGGGAAATCACTACTTTACCGCCCGTAAGCAGTAATGGCAATGACAGCACATTCAGCCCTCCCGTATGAAACATTGGGAGGCAGGTCATCGTTACATCATCAGCCGTCAGATTCCAGCTTATGATTGTGTTCATTGCATTCCATAAAATAGAACGATGGGACAGTACCGCTCCTTTAGGCTTTCCCGTAGTCCCACCCGTGTAAATCATTGCGAGAGCATCTTCTTCCGCCGGTACCTTTTCAATCGAATATGTACCGGATACCGTTAATCTGTCCAAATAATCATGATGGTTAATGTCAATACAGGTTACTGGATTTTCCACGACTTTGCCCCGAAAAATCGGAGAAATCCCCATCAGTTTTGGTGTACAATCTTTCAGGACATAATCAAGTTCATCGATTGAAAGCCGCCAGTTTAAAGGGACAAAAACGGAACCGATTTTCATGCAGGCAAATAAAAAATCAAAATAACTGACATGATTTGGTGCCAGCAGTGCTACCCGGTCCCCTTTTCCGATTCCGTTTTGAACGAAATACTGTGCCAAAAATTCCGCCCGTTTATTCAGTTCATGATATGTCCAGGCCACATCTGTTTCCGCATCCACTACCGCCACTTTGTCAGGGAATAAATTCACCCTGCTCTGAAACCAATCTACCGCAGCTTGCATCGCAACCCCTCCGTTGTATCTGTTTTACCGATAGTATAGGAAACAGAAGTTACATCCTGGTTACACCTGTATTGAAAAAAAGCACCCCGAATCGAGAGTGCCTTTCACATTACATCATGATACCGCCGTCTACATGCAGGACATGTCCGTTTACATAATCAGCTTCATTGGAGGAGAGAAACAGATAGGCATTTGCAATGTCTTCAGGTCTGCCGAGCCGCCCCATTGGAACCTGTGCTTTCATTTTATCAATTACCTTATCCGGCACCTCGGCTACCATCCCCGTTTCAGTAAAACCGGGAGCTACCGCGTTAACGTTTATTCCCTTGCGAGCAAGTTCTTTTGCCCACGTTTTTGTCATTCCGATAATCCCTGCCTTTGCCGCTGCATAATTCGTTTGGCCAATATTGCCGTATGTACCGGTTACGGAAGACGTATTAACAATTTTGCCTATACCTTGTGCTGTCATCGAAGGCAGCACAGCCTGCGTACAATGAAATACACCTGTCAGGTTAACATCAATTACCTGCTGGAAATCTTTCGGGGTCAGTCGGGAAAGCATTCCGTCCCGGGTAATCCCTGCATTGTTGATCAGAATATCAATCTTCCCATAACCGGATAACACGCTGTCAACCATAGCATCCACACTTACCCGGTCGGCAACATCCACCTGAACAAATGTGCACGTCAACTCCTCTGCAAGCAATTCCTTCTCGCGTTCCTTCCCTTTTCCTTCATCAAAATCTGCGATGATAACCCGCGCCCCCTCCGTTGCAAAGGTTTTCGCTGCCTGCAAACCGATTCCGTTTGCAGCTCCGGTAATAATCGCTACTTTATCCTGCAATCTATTCATTTACTGACGTCCTTTCCGTTAAAAAATCTTCCATTGTCCGAAGCAGTTGATCCAGATTGTCTATCAGCGGGGAATGGCCGGATCCGGGTAATTCTTTATAAATTGCTTTTTCTCCATAATCTTCAATGAGTTCATCTGTCATTTGTTTCGTAACAACCAGGTCTTCATTACCCCAGGCAATCAGAACCGGAATAGTTATATGTTCCATTTTCCCGTTCCCATCCACCAATCCGTTATGGACATTACTGATATTAAACCAATTCAAAACATGATACGTTTCAGCCAGATTACGCTGGGTTGTCATATCCGCCAAATAATGATCATATCGTTCCGGATCAGGCTCTCGATTACGATAAATCAGCATATTCCATGTCTGTCGGAGCAAATCATAATTATTTGTGTCATAGGCACCTTGGATGAGCTTCGTTTTCCCGTCAGTTCTAACCTCTTCCAGTGAATGCAGACGGTTTAATGTATCGGGCAACCCATTCTCCCCCGTCGCATAATATGCGTACCCCCGTGTTGACGCTGATGCAATGAGTATCAGCTGATTTGCATAGCCCGGATAATCCGCACAAAACTGCTGTGCTACTGCGCCGCCGAGCGACCAGCCTGCCAGCGCAAAGTCCCGCAGACCAATTTCATCACAAAACAGCTTCAAATCGTCTGAAAAATCTTTAATCGATTCAATCGTATGATGATAGGAGGATTCACCGAACCCGCGCAGATCAACTGCAAACACTTTAAAGTTCGCACTCATAGTTTCCATCACCACATCCCAGTGTACACATGAAGTCATGTTACCGTGGACAAGCAGTACCTTAACATCACCGCCCTCACGTTCACGATAGGCTATTTCCTCCCCATTTGGCAAAGACACTTGTTTCATCGAAACGTTTACCATCTATCCAGCCTCCTCTTGTTTACCCCAAATAATAACGTTTGCCCCCCATGCGTAACCAATCCCCGCGGAAACTAGTACAACCACATCACCATTCTTTAGTTTACCATCAGCTTCCGCGAGCTCCAGTGAAATAATCTGATCCATCTGACCAATATGTCCATAGTCTTCGAGATAAATAGATTTGTCATGATCAAGACCCAGCTGGTCCAAAACATAATAATGCGCTGAACGCTTCATATGCAGCATCGCGACATAATCGATATCTTTTTTATCCAATTCGCTTTTAGCCAAAGCCTTTTCGATGCAAGCGATAAAATTGACCATCGATTTATCCGCCAGCCTTCTTTTCATGCCGGACGGGTCCATCACATCCAGCTGATACAGACCTGCATCAAGTGTTTTTCCTGTGAGCGGGGATTTCGTTCCGCCTGCCGGAACAACAACATCTTCAGAAAAAGTTCCATCTGTAATCATATGGGTCGCAAGCAACTGGTTTTTTGTATGACCTTTTTGCAGGATAATCGCACCCCCGCCTGCTCCTAAGTTAAACATAAAGCGGGTGCGCGCATTCTGATAATTAATAAAATCAACATTCCGATACCCGCCGGCAAGCAAAACTGTCTTAATTGAATTATCTGCTGTCATCATGTCCTTGGCAACTTTCAATGCCATAATGGTTGTGCCGCAGCGTAATGCTGTATCAAATGCCCAGGCATTTACTGCGCCGATTTCCTGCTGCAGCTTGATTGCGGCAGTCCATAATGGATATTCTTTATGTTCCTCACCAATATAAATGACCAGATCAATTTTCCCGGGATTTAAATTCACTTTGGCAATTGCCTTTTCGGCAGCAAAAATACCCATGGCACATGTATGGTCTTTTTCACCGGGTATTGGTTTTTCCTTTATTCCCATCTTCTGTTCAACTACCTCAATTGGAAGCCCCGACTGTTCTGCAATATCGGTTGAGGTCATTTTTTTCTCCGGAATATATACACCTGTACTTAACACGCCAATTGGTTCCATTATTTCACCTCACTTTCGTAAGCGATTTACAAATTTGCCTTGAATTGTACCAATAATACCCTGTGGAAAAAAGATTACAGCCAGAATATAAACGGTTCCATATATAATAATCCATCGTTCGAAAATCCAATGTACATCGGCCAAATCCGACAACCAATGGTGCGCGAATTCCATTAACCCGGCGCCGATAATCGGTCCGACCAGCGTTCCGACTCCTCCGATGATGGTCATCAGAAGTGCGTCCAGTGTTACATCCACAGCAAAAACGCTGGTATCGATAAAGCGCAGTGATAAAACATATAAAACACCTGCAAGGCTTGCAATGATTCCGGAAATAACACTGACGATTACTTTATAATGAAGCACCTGAAATCCGAGTGATTCAGTTCGGTTTTCATTTTCCCGAATTGCCACCAGCACTTTGCCCATTGGTGAATTAGTAAATCTTCTGAGCCCAAAAAAGAAAATAATTAATGAAACGAGACATATCACATACATTGTTCCAGAATCACGAAGCAGATCAGGAAGCAAAAATGTAAACCCTTCCCCGCCTCCGGTCAGACTGGTCCACTTCTCTGCCGCTACCAGAAACAGACCTGCGAGGGCCAGTGTCAGCATGGCATAATAATGACTTTTCAGGCGTAATGTCATGATGCCGGCAATAAAGCTGACAAGTGCAGCAATGATAACGGCCAGTATAATACCGGCAACGAGTGAAATAATCGTCGCATCGTTTTGATTCATCATCAAAGCCGCAGAATATGCACCGATTCCGAAAAACATGGCATGCCCAAACGATATAATGCCGGTATAGCCTAAAAGCAAATCATAACTCATAGCAAAGATGCCAAAAATAAAAATCTGCATGATTAAAAACAGAATGCTTCGTTCAGTGAAAATGAATGGTACCGCAAATAAAATCAGTGCAATACCTAGATAAATCCAGGTGCTTTTTTCAACTTGACGCAACTGCATTTTTTCACCCCTTCACCTTGAATAATCCCTGTGGACGGAAAATCAACACCGCTGCCATCAGCAGCATATTAACCGCCAAGCTGAGGGCAGGCACATAATAGGCCATAAACGCCTGTGTTAATCCAACCAAAAGTGCTGCGTACAATGATCCTTTAAAACTGCCCATTCCGCCAATTACAACGACAATAAATGCCAGGATTGCAAATTCAAGTCCCATTTCCGCATAAATCACACCGGAGTACGGTGCCATCAGCATACCGCTTAATGCGGCCATCGCTGCCCCGACCATAAATACAGCCATAAATACAAATTGTATGTTTATCCCGAGCGACTGGACCATTTCTTTATCCATCACACCTGCCCGGACTATCAAACCAATTCGTGTCCGTTTTAATATAAAGGAAGTCGCAGCGTATACAAGAATGCCGACTGCAATGATGAATAACCGATATTTGATAATAATGACATCCCACAGCATAAAACTCCCGTCCAGAAATGCCGGCGGTTGGGCGGATTGCTGTTCCGGCCCGAACACCACTTTAATCAATTCAGCCAGTACAAGCATAAGCCCAAGCGTAATCAATATTTGCTGGATATGATTCCCGTATACCGGTCTGATAATCAAAAACTCCGTTATCGCCCCGAGAATCAGGCCGGTAACAATCGCTGCGCCAATTCCAAGCAAAAAGCTGCCAGTTAAGTTGTACACCCATACCCCACTGAAGGCGCCCCAGACAAACAAGCCGCCATGGGCGAAATTCAGAACGTCCATTAATCCGAAAATCAGTGTCAGGCCGGCTGCGAGCAAAAATATAATCATTCCGGTGGCCAGGCCATTAATGGTTAATCCGAAAATTAAATCCATCCCTATCTCCCCCCTTTAAGCTATACCGAGGTATTTCTGCATCAGCATTTTATCATTGCGTAAATCTTCCATACTGCCGTTGTGAACGGTTCGGCCATCATCAATAATATAAAAGCGGTCACCAATTTTGCTTGCCATCATGAAATTCTGTTCTACCAGTAAAATAGTTGTTCGTTCCTTCATTTCCTGGATGGATTCCATAACCTTTTCCACTATAATCGGGGCAAGGCCTTTACTTGGCTCGTCAATCAGCAGCAGATCATTTTCATTCACATATGCCCGTGCTATGGCAAGCATCTGCTTCTGTCCCCCGCTCAGCTTACCGCCTTGTTTTTTCCAAAATTTGTTTAAGTCCGGAAAAAGTTCAAGAATCCATTCCATCCGTTGAGTTGTTTCCTCATCTTCCTTCTTGATGGCAACCTTCATATTTTCGCCGACAGTCAGTTCAGCAAAAATACCCTGATCCTCCGGTACATAGCCAACACCGCCTTTAGCAATGGAATGTGTCTTTAACCCGCCAATTTCGCGATCTTTAAATAAGATAGAGCCGTTTGACATGCTGTTTAATCCCATAATCGTCCGTAATGTTGTCGTCTTGCCGGCACCATTTCTTCCGAGCAGCACTGTTACCTCGCCTTTTGGAACCTCAAAGGAAATATCGTGTAAAATATGAAACTGCTGTATGTATGCTTTAACCTGTTTTACCTCAAGCAAGCTGTTCATCATACATACCTCCCAAATAAGCTGACTGAACTGTTTCATTTTCAATAATCTCTTCAGGCGTTCCTTTTGCCAGCAGTTCCCCGTGAAATAAAACAAGTACTTCATCCGAAAGATCCATAATCATATCCATTTTGTGTTCGATAAGTACAATTGTCCGATCCTCTTCTGCTTTAATATTTTTGATTACGTCAATAATCGCCGGGACTTCTTCTAATGACATGCCGGCAGTCGGTTCATCAAGCAACAGAATATCTGTTTTTAAAGCGAGCAGCATCGCCAATTCCAGTTTTCGTTTTTCCCCATGTGCAAGATTTGCCGCAAGCTGTTCAGCTTTTAATTCCAGAAAAACCTTTTCCAAAAGCGACATTGCCTTATCAGCAAATTTTTTATAATGCTTGAAGTGTGCAAGCATCTGGTAACGTACTTTTGCCTCTGACTGTACTGCCAGCCGAACATTTTCCAGAACTGTTAAATCGGGAAAAACATTTGTTATCTGAAATGATCGTCCGATTCCCATTCGGGCACGTTTTGTTGTGGAAAGCCTGGTTATATTCTGCCCTTTATAAAAAATCTTCCCTTCCGTTGGTGTAAGCTGTCCGCTCAGGAGATTGAACAGAGTTGTTTTTCCCGCACCATTCGGCCCTATAATGGAGGTGAATTTCTTTTCAGGAATCTGTACCGAAATGCGATTCACCGCAGTATGACCGCCAAAAGATATGGACAAGTCCGTTGTTTCCAGTATCGCCGTCATAATATCTCCTCCCCAGATTAATGGCTGGAATATACCCTTGCCGGTACGTGACAAGGGCATTTATTCAGAAATTTTATTAATCATTTTTAATTGGTGGTGCTGTTTCTTCCGGTGTGAGAACACGTTCCAGCACCGGCACCGGGTAATCATATCCTTCTTTATTTTTTAATGTAATTGCATAAAGCGACTGCAATGCCTGATGGTCTTCCGGACGAAATGTCATCTCTCCTTTTGGCGTATCAAAACTCATCCCTTCCATTGTTGTTATCAACTTATCAGCAGAAGCATTTCCTTCCGTCTTTTTAAGCGCTTCCACAATTGCGATAGCTGCGCTCATTCCACCGGGTGTAAATAAATCCGGCACTTCTCCATAGCGCTCTTTATGCTCTTTGACAAGCCAATCATTAATTTTATTATCCGGCAGTGTGTGATAGTAGACGGTGAATCCTTTCATGCCTACCAGCGGTTTCATCGTTGATAATGCAGCAATGTCAGGTGCACCTGTCGTAATATCAATTCCACGGTCCTGAAGTTTCATATCCGCAATCTGGTTCCACGGTGTATTCGCCCCGGCCCAGACAACAAATAAATAGTCCGGATCCGCGTCAATAATCTTCTGGATGTTCGCAGTGAAGTCTGTTGCTGAAGGATCCGCATATTCTTCATGAATAATTTTCGCACTAAGGTCAGTTACCGCTTTCTCAAATGCTGCAACTCCATCCCTGCCGAATGCGGAATCAGGTGCCAACGCAGCTATTTTCACGCCTTTATCGGCGATTGCTGCCGCTGCCGCTGCAGCATCCTGTGATGAATTACGGGCTGTCCGAAAAATATAATCATTGTATTCCGACCCGGTGATACTGTCCGCTACAGCTGGTTCAACTATCATAATCGTTTCATACTCTTTAGCGAGCGGTGTTACGGCCAACGTATCACCGGAACTTGACGAACCGACGAGAAAATCCACATTTTCCTCTTCCAATAGACCCAAAGCTTTTTGACGGGCAACCTTTGGGTCTGTTTCTGTATCCTCATATATAACTTCAATCTTTTTACCGGCAACCTCCATCGTTCCATCGGTTGCATATTCGATCCCAAGTTCAAAACCCCGTTTTGTCTGTTCGCCATAAGCTTCCAATGCCCCGGTCAGGGAAGCAAGCACACCGACTTTAATAGTTTCCTTTCCTTCTCCCTCACCTGAAGCTTCTCCACCATCGCCGCAAGCTGCAGTAAAGGCAGCAATAAATAGCATTACGAACAATAGACTGATGACCCGCCCTGTTTTCATTCCTGATTTCCCCCTTTAATGTTGTTATTTATAACTTGATGCAATCATAAAAAATAGCAGTTACAAGGAAGTTACACAGTTTGGAGCAGGAGTGCTGACCAGGCATTTGTGGGTGGTTCGCGCGACTTTGTGAGAGTTCGCGTGACTTTAATCGTGTGGTGACGTCACCACACGATTAAAGATGAAAAAAACTCCCTCAATGCTGTATCATCAAGGGAGTCAGTTAATCGTGTTTAAGTCTTCTGATTTAATTATCATCTCATACAATTCTTTTGTCGGTTCCATTGGTTCAATTCCCAGCTCGCGGTCCAGCATGACGGCACACTTTTCATACCACCTTATTGCCTGTGGACGGTTATTATTCTGGTAATAACTGTACATTAACAGCCGGTATGCCTCTTCCCACGCCGGATCCAGCTTCAGAATCTTTTCACACCATTCGATGCATGCATTGAATTCATGAAGCCTTATGGTGACTTGGGCCATCTTTTCACATCCGCGAAGATAGATTAATTGCAGCCTTTCACGTTCTGTCATACACCAATCAGCATAACGTACATCTGCCAAATAGCTCCCTTGATACAGGGCTAGCGTTCTTTCCAGTAACTCTTTTGCATGCTTCGGGTCACTTTCTTCAATTCCGCTTAATACCCCTTTTTCAAACATGACACAATCCAATTTATACCCGGAGTCAGCATTCAATCCATAGGAACTGCCATTCCGCTGAATAAAGAAAGATTCCTGACGCGGCTTCCGATCCGGCTCCAACGCTTTTAATAATGCATTAAATGTAACTTTGAACAATTTATTTGCACTGTCTTCGTCCTGGTCAGGCCATAAAGCGTGGAAGATCTCCTCTTTCGGCATGAGCGTTTTCCGGTTTGTTATAAAGTATTCAAAAAGCTCCTTTGCCTTGCCACGCTGCCAGTCGCTGCTTTCAAGCTGTTTTTCGCCCAATGAAACCTCTAAATGACCGAATGTTTGAATCGACAGCGTGTAACCGGGATGGCTTTTAATCGTTTCATTAAACCCCAATTCATGCAATGTACGTGATACGAACGTTGCTTCAATATCCAGTTCTTTTGCTTTCAGAAGCATTGGAGCCACATTCTGCACGTCAGAAGGTCCGAACATCGTTCTTTTTTTCAGAAAGAAGTCATACGCATGCATTTGGACTTCCCGCAAAAAAATTCCCATCTCATCCATGAATACTTTCTCCTTACCCTGCTTAAACGCAATATATGCGAACCAGAAGCGGCTGACAATCATCCCATATCTGTCGCCGCAAGATTTGAATTCTTCCAGGGTTTCTGCCATAGTCTCTAATGCGTCTATGAAACTGTTATTGTATACTTGTGTGATGCCAAGGCCTAGTCGAATGATAGAACTGAGCCAGCGATCATTGACCTTTTCTGTTTCCTGCAAGCCTTTTTCCGACATTTCTACAGCCTGTTGATGCATCTGTTTTTTTCCGTAGAGAACTGACAAACCCATGTATGGTTCAGCCTTCCCCCGGGAAACATTTATTTTTTCCATGATATTCAGTGCCGTTTCATAGCATTCAACCGCCAGTTCTGTATCATAGTGATCCAACATCTGAACGGCATGTCCCATCCGCATCCAACCGCACGCTTCCACAAATGGCGATTGAATCTTCAAGCCCAGCTGAATGCCATCGCTTGCAAGCTTCTTACTTGATTCAGCCTCACCCATAAATGCTTCAATAATGGAGAGCAGAATATCTGTCTCCCTGTGCGATTGTGGCAGGTGTTTCGTCGATTGGACCGTCTGCTTACGGCGAATAAGCAGCTCTTTTGCTTTTAGCAGCCGGCCGGTGCGGAGGTATATACGCGCCTGCAGATTCCCTTCTTCCAAAGGCAGATTTAATTCCTTTTCCCGATCAAACCAGGTTTCAGCTTTCATGGCCTGTCCCGAATTAATAAGATTTTCCGCCATCAGCTGAAAAAGGTGTGCCATTTCTTCTCCCGGTGCTCCTGATTGTTCACGCATTTGTATTGCCTGACTGACATAACGCTCTGCTTTATCAGGCTGGATGGTATCCAGATAAATTCGTGTTTTCCCCTCCAATGCCAATCCTGCCAGGTAATAATCTTTCTGGTAGCTTTTCAGTATCCGGTCAAAGTTTTTTTCTGCATCAGCATATGCTGAATGATAACGTTCAATCTCCCCCTGATAAAAATAAAGAATGCGATTTTTTTCTTTATACGCTTCAGGCAGTTCAGCAAGTAATTCATACAGATACTGCAATCTTCCGGTACGAAGCATTTTTTTACCATGTTCTATTAGAATTTGGGCAATAGCTCCATATTCATGTATTTTACGGTAATGAAATAAAGCAGTTTCCAGGTGGAATATTTTTTTATAGTATTGTGCCGCGTATGTATGCAATTTTTTAAATTCGTGAGGGTGATTTTCCTTTAGCTGATTTTCCAGGAAGGTTTTAAATAAGGCATGATATCGAAAATGATTTCCTTCACCGTCAATAATGAATAAGTTCTGTTCAACCAGTCCTGCAAGAATTTCTTCAGACCCATTGATTTCCAGAACATCATCACAAATATCTGCTGTCAGTACATCAATAATGCTTGACTGCAGTAAAAACTGTTGGATAATAAGTGATTGCTTTGACAGTACTTCGGCAGCCAAATAGTCAAATAAATCCTGTAATGACTTCTGACGATTTTCCAAAATTGTATGAATGGAAGATTTGCTTTGAATGTGCTGCGCAAACATGCTGAATGCTATCGCCCATCCTTCTGTCAGCTGATGTATTCTCCGTAAATCTTCCGGTGATAAATACACCCCATAAATATCCTTCAGTACATGATCCATTTCTTCAGCGGACAAGACAAGATCATTTTGGTCAATATCCAGTAAATCACCTTTCACCTTCAGTTTTGGAATAACATCCCATTTCGGGCGATTGCGGCCGGATAAAATGATGTGAAGATTTTCCGGAACATGCTCCAACAACAACTTTGTCCATTGTTCAATTTCATATGAATTTTTAACATGGTGAAAGTCATCCAATATCAGTGTAACCGGCTTTTTTAATTGAAGAATTTCATTAATGAACGAAGAAGCCAGTAACCATATTTGCTCGGTATTGATATGGTTATCAAGCCCTTCCAGTTCATCCAGAATGGTCTTTCCGAATACAGGATATTTTTGCTTAACGGCGTGGGTAAGATTGTTTATGAATGGGAGAATATCATCATCATTACGAGAAATCGAATACCAGCAAATGTCCATATCGGCATCCCGAACATAAGCTGCAAGAGCTGTACTTTTACCGTATCCAGCACCTGCGTGCACGATTGTCAGCGGATATTCAGCTGCATGGTGAAGTTTACGATTTACTTTAACACGCCGGACAAAACGGTCCCGCATTGGCGGCGGACTAAGCTGGCTATGAATAATTGGTATTTTCCCCATTGCCAATACCTTCTTTCAAAAATTTCAATCTTCTTTTAGTTTAACATATAAAGCCACGTACAGAATAATTTATTGTGCCTTCCGATTTATGATATATTAGATTAATATTTAGGAACAACTGGAGGCGAAACAATCATGACGGATCAGTTGAAGAAAGCCACATTTGCCGGGGGATGTTTCTGGTGTATGGTTAAACCGTTTGATCAGTGGGACGGCATACATGGGGTAGTGTCCGGCTATACTGGCGGGCATGTGGAAAATCCGACGTATGAAGATGTGAAAAAAGGCACGACCGGGCACTATGAAGCAGTCGAGATAACGTATGATCCCAATGTTATAGCGTATGAAGAAATCCTCGAAATCTACTGGAGGCAAATTGATCCGACTGATGACGGCGGACAATTTCATGATCGCGGAGATTCATATCGGACAGCAATCTTTTACCATAATGATACACAGAAGGAGGCTGCCATCCAATCGAGGAAAGCACTTGCCGAAAGCGGAAAGTTTTCCAAGCCGATTGTAACGGATATAGCGCCTGTTTCAACATTTTATCCTGCAGAAGACTATCATCAGGATTTCTATAAAAAAAATGAAAGCCATTATAAAGCGGACCGGGCCAAATCAGGACGGGATGAATATATCGCGGAAGTATGGGAGCAGCAGGAGTAATGCTGCTCCTATTTCTATCGCGATTGAATAGCATTGACATACATTCCACCATAAATGCGCGTTTTCAGTCGGTATGCTCGCTTTGCTCAATTATTATTGGTTGAAAAATTTGATCAACGGACTTATTTTACCTCTGCATGTATAGTATAATTGGTTTTCATGAAGTGGGGGAGCGAACTTATGTCAAATCAAGATTCACTGACACCGCTGAAAATGCTGTTGTTCAGCTTTCATGCGACTAATACAATCATTATCAGCTTTTTGCCGCTGTATCTGAAATATAAAGGGCTGAATGGTACGGAAATTGGATGGGTGCTGGCTGTCGGACCGTTGGCATCTATCTTCTCTCAGCCGTTTTGGGGGTACATGAGTGATAAATATAAGACAGTTAAACGAATGCTGATTTTATGTATCATCGGACTTCTGATCAGCAGTGTTTTATTTTTTCAGATGAACGGGTTAATCGCCATTATCCTGATGGGCGCCGTGTTTTACTTTTTCACTTCGCCAATCGGGGCGTTAGGTGACAGTTTGGCACAACGGCGGGCAGATGATTTGCAAGTTTCGTTCGGAACTATCCGCACGTGGGGATCAATCGGATTCGCCACTTCTTCACTGATTGTCGGCGAAGTACTTTCCAAAGTGGGTGTACAGTATATGATCTGGCCGTATGTATTTTTTGGAACAATTGCCCTGATCGTTGCTTTCCGGCTGACGGATGTCAAAGTGGAATCCGATCCAATTCAACTTAGTGATATTAAACAGCTGTTAAACAATAAACCTTTTCTTATTTTCCTGTTTATGATTATGTTTCTGACCATCTCCCATCGTGCCAATGACAGTTTTATTGGCTTATACATCACACAGCTTGGCGGCAGTGAAGGACTTGTCGGACTTGCCTGGTTTGTCGGAGTGGTAAGTGAGGCGCTTGTATTTGCTCTGGCAGGACGCTGGTTTCGGAAATTCCATACGCTCGTCTTCATTATCATCGCAGGAGCCATTTACAGTTTACGCTGGTTCGTCTATGCAGCGGTTGAGGATCCGATGTATATTATCGCGCTTCAGGTACTGCACGGTGTGACATTCGGAATCTTTTACTTATCGGCACTGGAGTATGTAACACGACTGATCCCTAGACTGATGCAGTCGACCGGACACCTTATGTTTTATGCAGTATTTTTCGGAATATCCGGGATCATCGGCTCCCTTACCGGCGGCGCACTGATTGACTCTTACGGCGGTGGCACCTTGTATGCTGTAATGGGCTTCTGTGCATTGACCGGAACGATATTCCTCGTGGTGTACCATGTACTGCCTTTTGGAAAAAAATCCCGTGGATCATGATGGAGGTCCAGCTGTTTGGTGCAACGGTTGATTCCGGTACTTTGAAGGTTGATTTCCGTGACGGCAAGGTCGATTTCCCTGCGCCAATGGTTGATATTCGTGCCTGAAGGTTGATTCCTTGCATATGAAGGTTGATTTCAATGGCGGCAAGGTCGATTTCCCTGCACCAATAGTTGATATTCATGCCTGAAGGTTGATTCCTTGCACCAATGGTTGATATTCATGCCTGAAGGTTGATTCCTTGCCCCTGAAGGTTGCGCCAGTTAAGGATGATGAATTTTTTTTGCCAATTAAAAAGCGGAGCCGCCCCAGAAGCGATTCCGCTTTTTTCCATACTAACTTAAGAAAATAAAATAAAGAATAAAGATTACAAAGAGCCCATACATCACCGGATGGATTTCTTTCATACGTCCCTTCAATGCCATCGTAATCGGGTAGAAAATAAATCCGAGTGCAATTCCGGTTGCGATGCTGTACGTCAATGGCATCATAATTATTGTAAAAAACGCCGGTACCGCTATTTCGAATTCGCTCCAGTCTATATCCTTCAGGGACGATGACATTAACACGCCGACAATAATCAATGCCGGTGCGGTAACTTCCGCTGTCACAACACTCAATAATGGTGAGAAAAATAATGCCAGAAGAAAAAAACCTGCTGTAACAACCGGTGTGAATCCGGAGCGGCCGCCAGCTGCAACACCAGCTGTTGACTCAATATAAGATGTTGTCGTGGATGTACCTACAATCGCCCCCACAACTGTTGCACCGGAGTCAGAAAACAATGCTTTCCCCGCACGCGGCAATTTATTATCTTTTATCAGTCCCGCCTGCGTTGCCACGGCGACAAGAGTCCCTGCTGTATCAAAAAAGTCGACAAAGAGGAATGTTAAAATAACGACCAGCATTTCCATGGAAAAAATATCCCCGAAATGCGCGAAAGCCTGTCCAAATGTAGGCGCCAAACTTGGAACTTCGCCTACGATACCTCCAACACCGGATGGCGGGTCAATCAGTCCGAACAAAATCCCCGCAATGGATGTCAGGATCATGCCGTAAAAAATTCCACCCTGTATGTTCAACGTCAATAAAATTACTGAAACAATAACTCCAAAAAGAGCTAATAATACATGTGGTGAAGTAAAATCTCCCAGGGCAACAAGTGTAGCATCACTGCCGACAATTATCCCCGCACTCTGAAATCCGATGAATGCAATAAACAAGCCTATCCCCGCTCCTACCGCGAGTTTCAAATTTGCCGGGATAGCGTTAATAATTTTTTCACGGAATCCGGATAATGTCAGAAGAACAAATATAATTCCAGATGCCAAAACACCGGATAGTGCAGTTTGCCATGGTATCCCGTAACCAAGCACTACTGTGTAAGCAAAGAATGCATTCAGTCCCATGCCCGGTCCAAGTGCAATTGGATATTTTGCTATGATCCCCATGAAAAGCGAACCAAGTGCAGCGGCAATGGCAGTAGCGGTAAATACTGCTTCTTTATTAATCCTTGTGACACCTTCAGGAAGTTGATCAACCCCTTCCAATGCCATTGTTGACGGAATAACAAACAGTATATAAGCCATAGCCAAAAAGGTTGTCAGCCCCGCCATGAACTCAGTACGGTAGTTCGTTCCAAGTTCCTGAAAATGAAAATATTTTTTCAATGCAATTCCTCCTCATATGCGAAAAGAGTACTGCATAATTTTTATGGGAAAAGATATTGGATTCAGCGTAGTCGGATCGTTCGCGGCGGTCCGGTAGAAACTCTCAGGCCACATTCCCAAAATTATACGCAATCTTTTATGTTGTTTTTTTACTCCCACTCAATCGTTGCTGGCGGCTTGCTCGTAATATCGTACACAACACGATTAATGTGTTCGACGTCATTTACAATCCGTGTTGAAATTTTCTCCAGTACATCCCACGGAATCCGTGCCCAGTCCGATGTCATTCCGTCAATCGATGTCACCGCTCTGATGCCGATTGTATAATCATACGTCCGTGCATCACCCATTACACCAACACTTCTGATGTCCGGCAGCACGGTGAAATATTGCCAAATATCCCGTTCAAGTCCGGCATTAGCAATTTCTTCACGTAAAATAGCATCTGATTCACGAACAATTTTCAGCTTTTCCTCGGTGACCGCTCCTAAAACGCGAATTGCCAGCCCTGGTCCAGGGAATGGCTGCCGCCAGACAATCCGATCAGGAAGTCCGAGCTGGGTTCCCAGTTCACGAACTTCATCTTTAAACAGTGTATTTAGCGGTTCAATCAGTTCAAACTGCATATCTTCCGGAAGACCGCCAACGTTATGGTGCGATTTAATGGTTTGCGCAGTTTCCGTGCCGCTTTCGATTACATCGGTATATAGTGTTCCCTGTGCAAGGAAATCAATGTTTGTAAGTTTTGCAGCCTCGTCATCAAATACATAAATGAATTCATTGCCGATAATTTTTCGCTTGAGTTCCGGATCATCCACATTTTCCAGTTTGGATAGGAAGCGTTCAGATGCATCCACTTTAATGATATTCATATGGAAATCATCTGCAAAAACGTTCATCACATCATCTGCTTCGTTTTTACGCAAAAGTCCATGATCAACGAAAATACATGTCAGCTGATCACCAATTGCCTTATGGATCAATGCTGCAACAACTGATGAATCTACTCCGCCGCTAAGCGCGCATAGAACATTCCGGTCACCAACTGTTTCACGGATTTTATCCACTTCCATATCGATAAAGTTTTCAATTGTCCATGAACCGGTACAACCGCACACATCAAAGACAAACTGTTTCAAGAGATGATTGCCATACTCGGAATGCCGGACTTCCGGATGAAATTGAACACCATACAATTTCTCATCAGGGTTGCTCATAGCTGCGATTGGAGTCGATGGGCTTGTTGCATCCACCTGAAAAGATGACGGCTCCTCCATCACTTTATCCCCATGACTCATCCAAACTGTCTGCTTTTCCGGTGTATCCCGGAATAGCACCGGGCTGTCAGCCAAATCGATAAGGGCCTTGCCATACTCCCGGTTTGCAGCTTTAGCTACCTTTCCGCCATAATGCATTGCCATTAATTGCATTCCATAACAAATACCCAAAACAGGGATATCCAAATCAAAAATTTTCTCATCACAGCGGAAACTGTTTTCATCATATACACTGTGAGGACCCCCTGACAAAATAATCCCTTTTGGGTTCATTTCACGGATTTCCTCAGCAGTCAGTTTATGTGAGTGCAATTCACTATATACGCCATGCTCCCGAATCCGTCTTGTGATCAACTGGTTGTACTGGCTTCCGAAGTCCAGCACTAATATCATTTGATTATCCATTCTATACGCTCCTATCCGTAATCGCATTGCCTCGCTCAAAATTTCACATATCTGTGAAGCCGGGTGTGAGCAGTTCTCTCCCGAGTTACATTTTATCTTCCCCAACTTCCAGCCTTTCCTCATAACAAAAAACCCGGATTTACTTCCTAAAATGCAGCACTTAAGCAGCATAAAGGCAGAAAATCCGGGTTCAATCGCCAACAGAGATTCCGCCTTCATAGTCAGCGCATTTACGGTGCGCCGGTAGAAACTTTCGATCCATATTATCGAGGATATACGAATGGCGATTTATGTCGTTTTTAATATCTTTTTATTCTACTAACCAAGCCATGCAAGGTCAAGCCTTTGCGCGCTTAATTAAATATTTCCATAATTGGTTTAATTCGGCTGTTTCCTGACTGTCCGTCTCATTTTTATACAAAACACGTTCATAATAACTGGTCAACCGGTTCATGGCATCAGTCTGGAATCTCGAATCAATGCGTTTCGAATACTCCCGCAGTGTTTGATCCGGCTTTTTGGAAAGCCCGTTATGCGCAAGTACTTTCAGCAAATGATGATATGCATCCTGGTATGTTTTGGGATCACTTTTACTGTTAAACTTCAGCTTCATATACAGCGTCTGCCAACGGAGTCTGGTCCTGAAAACAATATAAGCGACAAGTAATAGTCCTGCCGTTATGAGCACGATTCTCCACCAGTTTATATCCGATTCCGGTTCACTGCCATCCATCGCTCCTGCATCTATACGTGCCTGCTGCTGCGGGTCAACCGGCTCCGGTTGTCTTTGCTGCTGTTGCATACTGCTGTTGCCTTCCGACTGATCCATCCCCCCGGTTGAGGACGAATCATTCTCCACGTTCAGTTGAAAGTCAGCCATGTTGGAAAATCCTTGCGTTGGCTCAAACGGGACCCAGCCAATGTCCGGAAAATAAACTTCAACCCATGAATGGGCATTGGCATTGGTCACCTCGTAAACGCTTCGCCCGTCTTTACTGTCGCCGATCCTTTCACCGCCGGAGAAGCCTTTTACCCAGCGTGCCGGAATGTCCAGCGTGCGGAGCATAACTACCATCGAGGTGGAAAAGTTGTCACAATATCCTGCTTTTGAATCAAATAAAAATTGTGCAACGTAATCCTCACCCTCACCCGGAACCGGAATATTACTCGTCTGATACACGAAGCCATTACTGTTGAAATAAGTTTCAATCGCTTGTGCCTTATCATAACGGTTATTCTCTTCGGATGTTATGTTGCGGGCGAGTTTTTCAACTCTTCCCGGCAAAGATTCCGGCAATTGGGTATATCGTCCGTCAATACGTGCAGGATCCTCCATGCTGGCCTTACGCAACTTATTAATAGCAAAGGTCGGTTTTTCATACAAAATTGAGTACGATTCCAGTTTTGCCGCTTCATCATCAATCTCAGTCAGTATTTCTCCTGAACGCTCATCCAGCAAGAATGAAACGTCATTGCTTTTCGTCGATACTTCTTTAATTCCATATGGATAAATCAGTTTTTCCATACCACTTTTGCGCTGAAAATCCAATTTGGTGTGAAGTCTTTCTGTTTCCACACTGCCCCAAAACGTTTCCGGACCCATATTATTAGGATTTTGCATTGTGTAAGAAGATTGCCTTGACTTGATCCAGCCTTTTCCGGTATAGACGTCTTTTGTCTCTACCCGCCAGTAATGCTTTTCCGTGCCGGTCGCCCGGAAGATTGGTGTATAATCCTGAACAAACGATCCACCCAGTTGTGAATCATCATTTCCATATCCAACTTTTTGGATCACAGATGGGCCATCCCCCGGGCCGCCTGCATTTTCGGCGGCGCTTTTAAGGAATGGAACAGGGTCCGGCCATTGCGGATCAAATTTCGGCGCTGCATATCCTACAAGCGTAGAGAACATCACCATCACTGCCAACGGAATAATCCATACCGACTGTTTTTTCATCCAGGCGAAATGGATTTCCTCCTGGTCAATTTCCTTGAACAAACTTGTCATGCCCAAGGCTATAAACGATACGACAAACGTTCGGACAATCGCTGCATCCGCATCATACATTGTAAATGTATCCAGAATCGTCAAATACACAAATGTAAGCAAAATAAACAGGAAGATTCGTTTCATCACAATAAACCAGTATTGGAGCAGGTAACTCATCAGCCAAATCAAGACAAGAAACAAAATACTTCGAAACAATGGGGTTAATTCATACCATTGACCGGCAAACATAGCATTTAAATTGAAGCCGATTTCCGTAAAGAGCTGGCTGACCCATTGTTTGCTTAAGAGAGTACCTGACAGAAACAGGGAGTCAATAATGATGAAAAGCCCGATCCCTTTCAGTGACATTGACAGCAGCCAGTGGAACTGGAGAACTGAAATAAAGAAACAAAAAATAGTGTACAAGATAAAAACAGTTAAATTGTTTACATCGCCGACAACATTAATCGGGTACAGCCATTCCAAAAAAAGTACAAATGCACAGATATACAGAATTGTAGTATACAAAACTGGTATTTTTGTATTCATGATACACTCACCTCAGTGTCATTGCGGACAAGCTGCTTTTCGGTGAGCACGTTTATCACAATTCCGCCTAGATAAAGCTTCTCAATAATAGCGTGCTCCCGGTCCGATATTAGAGCGGATCCCTGGATAAACAGCACCGTTACCTGCTTCGCCTGCTGTCTCGTTTTCTTAATCATTTCCATAAACTTGTCATCGAGATATGTTGTAACCATAATCATATTGGAGCCATTTGGCAGTTTCGGCAGTTCATTTTGCAGTTTCAGAGAAAAAGGGTATACCCCTTCCGGCTGAATGCGCGTGAGATGGCGCTGGATGGCATCTGCCTTGACCGGGTCATGATGCATGGGAAAATAAACCGCTTCTTCTCCGACTGACAAAAAACCAACCTGTGATGCCTGTTTTCGGACATACTCCAGTAGTGAAACTGTCAACTCAATTGATGCTTCAAAGGCAAGTTTATTTATGCCCCGGTGATCACACGCATCCAGAACAACCACCGTATCCGTGCTTTTTTCCTGTTCAAATTCTTTCGTAATGACATTGTTTTTCTTCGCAGTTTGTTTCCAGTCAATCCAGGAAAATTTATCCCCAGGTTCATATTCACGAACCCCTGTAGCCACGTTGGTATTTTTCAGATTTAGCGCATAAGAGGAGATGGACCCCTGTTCAAAACTGCTGAACGTATCCGTCATGTACACTTCCCGCTTATCCGGAAATGCAACAACCTGATCGTTGACATGGAAGATATGTTCTTTTTTAACAAATCCAAACACATCCCCGACACGAATCCGAATAAACTGCAATTGGTGTTCACCACGGGGGACCTGCTGCAAAACATAAGGGAATTCAATTTCCCGGCGAAATCCTGGAAAAACAATCTTCTTAATAGTACGATTTACTTCGGTTCGGTAAGGTTCATTCAAAAAACGGTATGCATCATGATTACCTTTCGTCCGTTGTAATGTTACCGGAAAGATTTCTTCACAAATGCAATAATACAGTGGGTAGGGCACATTTCGTTTTACGCGGATAGTAACATCAACATGATCACCTGTACGTATGACGTTGCGGGAAAAACGGCGGGAGACCTGCCAATTATGAACCGGATACAATAACAGACTAAGATGGTACAAAAAAATAGGCAAAAAACCAAAAAACAAAAACCAGCTCGTAAATCCCCCCTGGAACATTGCAAACGAAAAAAGCAATCCTATCAAAAGTACAACGGAAAGTAATTTTCCAGCAAATTTCATCCTTTCACTCATCAGCCAAATTCCTTTCGAATCGGTATATGTGTGTCTGTCATAATTGCTTGAATAACCTGATCACTCGTCAAACCGCTATATTTGGCCTCCGAATTCAAGATAATCCGATGCGACAGGACGTAAGGTGCCAGATATTTCACATCATCCGGAAGAACATAATCCCGGCCCTGCATATATGCGTAAGCTTTTGCTGCTTTCATGAGTGCAATGGATCCACGTGGACTGACCCCTAAATAAATAGATTTATTGTGACGTGTTTTTTGTACAAGATTTATAATATACTGTTGTACATTCTGATCAATGTAGGTATGTTGAACTTCTTCCTGGATGGAAACTAATTCGTCCCTGGTCATGACTGCGGAAATAGATTCAATCGGGTGCTGTTTTGAAGTAAGATCAAGCATCAGCAGTTCCTGTTCCGGTGTAGGATAGCCCATGTTCAGCTTTAAAATGAACCGGTCGAGTTGTGCCTCAGGGAGCGGGTATGTTCCCTCGTATTCAATAGGGTTTTGTGTCGCCATTACGAAAAAAGGGCGTTTTAATGGTATTGTATTTCCATCAACTGTGACATTTTTTTCTTCCATTCCTTCCAGGAGTGCTGATTGGGTCTTCGGGGAAGTCCGGTTTATTTCATCTGCGAGGACAATGTTTCCGAGAATCGGCCCGCTGCGGAATTCAAACTCAAGTTCTTTCGGATTATAAATGGAAACCCCCGTAACATCCGATGGCAGCAAATCCGGTGTAAACTGAATCCGTTTGAAATCACAATCAAGTGATTTTGCCAGTGCACGGACCATCATCGTCTTGCCGACCCCCGGTACATCCTCAAGCAGCACATGCCCCTGCGCCAGCAATGCAACCAGGCTCAAGACCGCTTCCTCCTCCTTGCCAACCATCACTTTGTTTATATTCGATATAACCTTTTCAATACGGTCATTATATAATGTTTTCTCCTGCATCATCCGATTTATCCCCTTCCTCACCACAGTGATATACACAACAACAAAAGATTTAAAAATCTATGAATATATAGTTACTTTAACTATACTAAAAAATACCTATGAAGTACAAAAAGAACTCCGGCTATTAAGCCAGTATTCTAGGATTCAAAGGTTTTTATACTTCAAAATATGGATTTCCCTGCATTCCCTGCCATATGCCAGACTGCTCCGCCTGCCAGGCAAGCTGCAATAGTCTGTATTCCTCCCCTTTTGATGCCATAACCTGGACACCAAGCGGCATGTTTTTATCAGATACATATATTGGCAGAGACATTGCCGGCTGTCCTGTCAAGTTGGCAAGCTGTGTATATGGGGTATAGGTCAGGCTCGGTAAAAACATATCATAAATCAGTTGCTGCTGTTCACTTGAATCGGCTTCAAGCATCTTCCCGCGTAACCGTTCCTGTTCTTCCATTGAGTACGTTAGTTCACCCACTTCGGGAGCTGTATACGCGGTAGAAGGGGTGATGTAAAAATCATATGTTTCGTGAAAAACAGCCATCTTTTCCGCAGCAGTATCCCATGAAGCGAGACTGGCGGAAAATTCCGCTGCAGACACAGTTTTACCTGCCTCATTCAGCATCCAGGATTCAATTTCCAGATCATTTTCGGTAAGTTTCCGTCCCAGTGAGCCTTCCAACTGCTGTACTACGTTGGACATTTCCCCACTGTTCATCAAATAATAATCACTCATCAGCTTAGTCCCATCTACACCTGGCTCTTGTTCTTCAACGAAATGTCCTTCACTTTCGAGCCAATTGATCAGTTTCTCCACTGCCATTTTTGCATCCTGTGATACTGGTGTACATACAGGAGATGCAGTTGTATAGGCAATGCGAAGTGGTTTGTCAAATGGTTGTTTCATATATTCGGCATACGTCCCTGGAAAAAGCGGTGTCTGAAATGCCGCTGCCGGCTGGATAACCTGCAATATATCAAGCATTGCTGCACTGTCTCGAACTGTCCTGCTCAGTGCAAAATCAATCGCAGCACCTTGCCAGGCACGTCCTGCACCAGGTCCCACCGGTGTTCTTCCACGTGTAGGCTTCAACCCAAATAATCCGGAGAAAGATGCCGGGATCCGAATGGAACCACCGCCGTCACTTGCGCCGGCCATTGGTACAATGCCGGATGCAACTGCCGCTGCTGCCCCGCCGCTTGAGCCTCCAGGTGAAAACGCGGCATTCCACGGATTGCGCGTTGGCCCATGTACCACCGGCTCGGTAATATTTTTCAATGCGAATTCCGGTGTATTGGTATGTCCCAAAAAAAGAAAGCCTGCATTCCGCAACTTCTTCACAAGATGTGAATCATGGCCGCTGATAACATTTTGCATTAACTTTGACCCTGATGTCAGGGGCTCATCTTTAACGGCCTGGGATATATTTTTAAGAAGGAAGGGCACACCTGAAAAAGCCATGCTGTCATCAATAAAATCAGCCTCATTTTTAGCATTTTCTATCCTGTCGTGTACCACTGCGTTCAATAACGGATTAACTTTCTCCAATTGTTTTACCGCTGCATGGACCAACTCAGACATAGTTATTTGCCTTTTTCTGATCTGTTCGGCCATCTGTGTTGCATCCATGGAAAGATATGTTCTGGAATCCATTGTATTCCCCTCCAATGAAAGTATACGGCAATTGTATCATGTGCTGCGGATTCCGGGCAGCTTAATTGTTTCCCTCTTTTTTCCACGGCGGATCCCCGTATTTATGCATTGCCTGATTCATTTTATTAAAAGAAAATGGAATTACGAAAGCAAGAATTATACAAATAATCCCTATTGCCCCTGGAAGTCTTGCCATGAAGGCATCCCACATATTTATTCACCTCTAATACTCGTTTGATCTGCCCCGCCTGTACCTCTAATTGCTACATGGACTTCGGCAGTGATATCACTGTTTGCAAAAATACTTCTGCCCTGATCCCAATTGGTCCGCACTTGTTTCCAGTAATCATAATAATGATGCTTCAAAAGCTGACCAAGACCGAGTACATCTGCGTCCAATTCGTTTTGTGATTTTTCAGCGGTCTGCAGTATCAGTTTTTTCACTTTCTTTTCTGCCCCTTTTTCAAGTTTATTCAAATTTTTTTCAGTGGCTATATCCATTGAACTGAACGTTTCCGCAACCTTGGCGTTGACATTAACTTTCACTTTAGCCTCAACACTGTTTTCGTTAATCGCTGTTATGTGCATGTTGCTGTGTATACGCAATATTTCCAAGGTTGTTAAATGCTCGTTCAGTTCTACTTTAATAAGACCTCCTTCCATTTTACCTGTAATAAAATTCAAACCTTTTATATCCTTCGATTCCAGCGTACCAATCACCTTATTTTTGAAATCATGAAACACCGCTGCATTCTGGTAGACTGCTCTGTCACCCTTCATATGAATTTTAGGAATGGCAAAACTTTGATCACTTACAAGGTATTCATGAATTTTTCCCAACCTGAGCGGCTGGAGGACATCACCATTTTTGTAGCTGTTTTCCAACATGGATTCAATATAAATGGTGGGAAGGTCTTCAGTATCCGATGTTGCCTCCAACACTTTTTTCGCCTCATCCTGGGCAATCAGGACTCTGATTCCCCGCCGCATTTCATGATCACGAATAAAGAAATCCATCAAACTGGAAAACAAATTTGGATTTGCTGCAACTTCTTCAGACACAACAAGTAATTTAACATGCTGATAATACGGTGAGCGGCTCGTCTGTTCCGCCAATTTACGATTGATCGTATACATGCTGTGACCCGTGGCTGAAATATTCATATAGGGTTCCTTACTACTGCTGCTGCCGCTTGCAGGAGTGCCGATCCCGGATGGGACAACTAATTGGGTGGTTAAGCGCAATTGCAGCTCATCACCCGTCTGTTCTTCCGCAACATCAATCGCTGCCCCAAGTACAAATCCGCGCTCCTCGATCTCCACCCTGTCCCAGCAGCCCGCCAACAAAAAAAACAATATACTGCTGAATACCAGACAGACTCGTTTATGATTTTTCACTGTCCATCACCCCTCTGAGTTTTCCTACGATAAACAGTAAAATTGTAACGGATAAAGTAATCCCCAAACCATAATAGCTAATCAGTGTTCCCAGTTTGCCAACTTCCGTAAAATCCTGTGGAAACTGTGCAATAAACAAAATTAATGGGGATAGCCAAAAAACAATCTTCCGCTTCGGTTTATTTTTAAATATAGAATTAAGTGCAAAGACGGATACATCCAATGCCATCGCTGATGTATTAAAAATCGCCATAATCCAAATAACAAAAAAGACTGATTCGAAACGTTCAAAAAAACCGCCGGGAATTTCCACTTCTTTTGCCAGTTCCACTGTCGGATAAAGCAGATTTGCGGTCGCATGATTTCCAAATACCGCAATACAGATGATAAACAGCAGCATATACATAAACACTGCAACCCCCATTCCGATCGCCGCCTTTATGGGAACCTTCTTCGGTTTTTTTACAAGGGAAATGTAAAACAGCAGAACAAAGAAACCTAAGTAGGATAAAACACTTGTATGGAGCGCACTCACATGCCCACTGATACTGGTCTGAAAAAACGGCATGAGATTCCCCTTCTCAAACCACCCGGTTGTGAACAACATCACCACAATTGCAATGAAAATGATAATTGGCAGGAACAACATATTCAGACGGAGTACCCCTGCACGTGATCCTGACACTGCATAGACAACGACAAGTAAAAACACAAGCATAATCACTTCAGGAGGGGTTCGGTCAAACAAATAATGCTTCGCCAAATCCCCGATAACCCGTACCTCAAAAGCCGTTATCAGCACCCCTTGAATTGCCAGCATGATGGTCATACAAATTGCAATAGGTTTGGAAATAATCAAAGATGCATAGTCAATAAACTGCTTGCCCGGAAATTGCACAGCAAGTTTTGCGCAGAGCCAGGTGAAAAACATGATAATGATTCCGCCGACTAATAAAGCCAGCCAGCCATCGGCAGCAATCGTATCTGCTGCAACTACTCTTGGCAGATAAAGCACTCCAACACCGATTACGATGGATGGAACAGCAACCATAATCTCTTTGTCAGTAATCTTGTCATCTCCGTATTCAAACCGATCCATTCATCGTTTCCCCCTTTTATCGGCAGATTTTTTATCATCCGGAAGCAAATAATCGGGACGTTCGTCCAATAACGGAATTGGAGCCCGAAAAACAAGGTCTTTCCAATCCCGGATGAACGTCGGTGCAAACGGGCTCGAATATGGAACTCCAATACTTCTCAGATTGACAATATGGATATTGATCATAATATAAGCCAGTATGATACCATACAGTCCAAACACCGCTGCAGCAATCATCACACCAAAACGAAGCATCCGGAATGAAATCGCCACACTATATGCCGGAATTGTAAATGAAGCAATTGCCGTTAAGGCCACAACAATGACCATAATCGGACTGACAATTCCGGCGTTGACGGCAGCCTCGCCAATTACCAGACCACCGATAATGCCTATTGTCTGCCCAATCGCTTTGGGCAGACGGACACTTGCCTCGCGTAACATTTCCATCGTTAGTGCCATCAGCAATGCTTCAACAACGGCCGGAAATGGGACACCTTCACGGGAGGCTGCGATAGAGAAGGCAAGTTTGGTAGGAATCATGCCCTGATGATACGAAACAAGTGCAATATATAAAGCGGGCATAAACATGGCAAGAAACGCCGCCAAATAACGCAGCATGCGGATGGTTGAGCCAAGTGACCACCGCTCATAATAATCCTCAGGTGCCTGCAGTGTATTTCCAATAGTGACCGGGGCAATCAATACAAATGGGGTACCATCAAGGATAATGGCAAACTTCCCTTCCAACACTGCTTTTGCAACGGCATCCGGACGTTCTGTATTCAGCATTTGCGGAAAGGGGGACAAAAAGCTGTCCTCAATCCATTGTTCAATATAGCTTGACTCCGGCGCGTTATCCATATCAATGGATTCCAACCGACGCTGCACCTCTTTCAACAGGTCGGGATGAATAATTCCGTCAACATATACAACGGCCAAATTTTTCTTGGAACGCCGACCCACTTGATACGTTTTAAATCGTAAATTTGGATCTCGTATGTATCGGCGGATCAGCACCATATTTGTTCGGAAATTCTCAATAAACCCTTCCCTCGGACCGCGGATAATCGTTTCGGAAGGGGGCTGTTCAATTGACCGGCTTTGCCACCCTTTCACATCCATCATTAACACCTTACTGAAGCCGTCAATATAAAGAATGGCACTTCCGTAGAGCATTGCATTGGAAACATCGTCTAAATTCTTCCCGATTTCTACGTCACTGACTGATATAAGCTCCGTTTTAATGGCATGAAACAAATCCGAAGAGGTTGCAGGCAGTTCTTTCCATTCCGCCATTACCTGAAGATTTTTCAATACGTTGTCATTAACCAGATCATTGTTAATTAGGCCATCAATAAAAGCTAATGCACATTTGTGATCTGTTTTGCCTGCAGTAAATTCCCGAATGACCAAATCATTCGGTTCCTCCAGCATATTTTTTAGATTGGAAATATTTTTATCAAGGCTTTTATAAATATCCAGCGTGAAATTTTCATGTTCGTTATTCTTCTTTTTCTTTCTGGAAAAGAACCCCATTTTATTCCCCCTCGTCAAGGTTCCGTTTCCCTTCTGTTTCCCATTCGAGCCTTTTTTTATACAGCCGTATAAGAATGCACTTTGCGTCCACACTATAAAACAAACACATAAAGGAGTTGATATTCACATGGAAGATCATACCCGGAATATACCTCTGACAGCTTCTGAAATTTCCTCACTTTGGAACTCGTATCAGAGTGAAACGATGACCATATGCGGGCTTCGTTATTTTCTGAAGGATGTGGAATGTGAACAAACAGAGTCCTTACTTAATTTATCCTTAGAGCGCTCCCTTAAAAACAAAGAAACACTGGAACAGTTCTTTCGTGCCGAGAACTATCCAATACCACAGGGATTCACCGAAAAGGACGTTAACATGGATGCTCCCCGTCTATTTTCGGACAAATTGTTCATTTATTACTTGCTTCATATGTCCATGATTAAAATGACAATGAATACGTTCGCACTTGTCGTATCATCAATGGCCGATGTCACCCGTTTTTACAATGAGAATATTAATCAAATACAGGATTTACACCTGAAGGCAAAAGAGCTGGCAAAGGAAAAAGGAATCTTCATCCCTGATCCAACCATCCCTAAGCCTGAACAAATTGACTTTGTCAAAAAACAGAGCTTCATGGCGGGATGGTTTGGCGAACGAAGACAGCTGCTTGGCCAGGAAATTTCAAACCTTGTGTACAATGCCAAACGAAATGCACTTGGGCAAGCCCTTATTACCGGTTTCAGCCAGGTTGCGCAGGCAAAAGAAGCAAGAAAATATTTTGAACGAGGACGGGATATATCCGGAAAACAGTTTGAAGTATTCTCCTCCATTTTAAATAAGGAATACATTACAAATTCATCATTGATACTTACGACAGAGGTAACAGATTCAACAACAGCTCCATTTTCCGATAAATTAATGATGTTCCTTGTTACGCTTCTCAGCGCGTCCGGCATCGCTCAATACGGTACGTCCATGTCGACCAGCTCCAGGCATGACCTGAGTGTTAAATATACACGTCTTGTCGGTGAAATTGCACTTTATGCAGAAGACGGAGCGAATATTATGATTGAACACGGCTGGATGGAACAGCCCCCTATGGCAGCCGACCGAAAAGAACTTGCGGAATAGGGCTGCGAATGGAAAAAGTAAAAGGGAAAAACAGAGACAAACTTGAAGTGCTGTTCTGGAGTATTGCATTTCCAGGATTCGGGCAATTGCTGAATGGAGCTTATATTAAAGGATTATTATTGGTCGGGCTGGAATTTCTTACGAATGTAATGGGCAACTTTAATCAAATTATTATTTTTAGTTTTAACGGTGAAATACACAAGGCAGTCGAAGCGACAAATTACGGATGGCTTATGTTCTATCCATGTTTATATTTCTTCGCGATTTGGGATGCATATAAAGACGCGAAAGGTGAAAGCAGACCATATGCCTTTCTGCCGTTTGTATTTTCAGCTTATTTTGTAACGGTTGGGGTTATTTTCTCAGCTGACCTGAAACTATTCGGCTACTTGATCGGACCAGTTTGGCTGCCGATCCTGTTTGTACCGGTAGGTCTGATAGTTGGCGGTATTATCAGATGGATTTTATTAAAACGACTCGAATAACGCTTTTTGAAAGGAAGAAACCTTTTAAAAAGCGTTATTTATTTTTGTGTACAGCAAAAATCCATCTCCCTGTTCGGAAGATGGACTTTAACAAGTTTTTTATTAGGTTAACTCCCCGGTGCACCAGGCGGCCGATAATGCGGCGGAATTTTAAGCCAGCCTTTTCTGCGCATCAGTTCTTTCGCCCGAAAACCAAGCGCAAATTTATCCGTCTGAAACTTCAAAAACATCAGTCCTACATCGGTGCGGAGACATTGACTTGCAGAAGCAGCACATGTATCTGCCGCAAAAACAAAATTGATTTCCAGGGTGTTAATCAATTCATCTTCCGTCAATTTCGCACCCGGCGGAATGGCACCGGGGTCTGACTTGGGCTTTGTTTCAGGTAAAGAAGGTAAAGCAATCCCTTCTTTTTTCATAAACTCAGTAAGTTCTTTCTTATGTGTCTTCGCAATATTTAATGCGTCCTTAACCATTTCTTTTAATTCCGGATCAGTTATGGAATTTAGCCCCACTTCTTCATACGTTATAATATTACCCACAAAAGCAAGGTAAGTCCAGCACGCCATAACTTCTCCCATATGCAGCGGGTCCTTATTGTTATCGGTTAAAGCGTTTAGAACCTTGATCGCGGATTGAAAAATATTTCCCAGATTTTTCGGCACTTCACAACCTCCCTTTATGGAAACAGTCATACATTTACTTTTCCTGAATACCATGAAAAATATGTATACACTTAATGCATCGTTGAAATGGAACGGTTATACAGCAGTTTTAAAAGGTGCAGCCAATTAACGGACAAGCGCCTTTTTTTGTTTCACATCCTTACAAATACCGTGTCCACGATTCCTTTCATTCATAGTATGTACCGAAATGAATGATAAAGGAAGGTGATAACATGTTAGGATTTTCAATGATTCAGCTGGTTCGCAATTATGGCGAGAAATTTGATAAAAAAATGCGGCAGAATCTGCTTCATCTATATCAGCCGTTTCGCAACATCCCGTGTTTCTTGCATCGCCCAATCGAAAATATCATGAAAAAATTTAAACGATATCCAGTAATTATCGAATTTGAAAATAAAGGACTGCCACTGTCATCGGTTCTATGTGATGCACAGGAAGTGGTTAATCCGGAATTCAGGTCCAAGATAATGCACCAGTTTCCAAGTACAGCAAGCTGCTCCGCAATCTTAACAGCATCCACCATTGAAAAATTAATGGATAATGGCTGCGGCATCAGCAAGATTTACTATGACCGGGAAGTTACTGCTTATTTGGATGTTGCTTCTCCATCCATCCATGCCAGGCAGTTAAATGAACAAGGCTTAACCGGGAAAGATGTCAACATTGCCATAGTCGATACTGGTATTTATCCGCATGAGGATCTGACCCAGCCGTCCAATCGTATCGTTGCCTTTAAGGATTTCGTTAACAACCGAACGGAACCTTATGACGATAATGGACACGGCACACATTGCGCCGGCGATGCTGCAGGTAATGGCTATACGTCAAGCGGAACCTACCGCGGGCCTGCCCCGGAAGCTGGTGTAATTGGAGTAAAGGTACTCAATCAAATGGGATCTGGCTCTCTTTCCACAATCGTTTCCGGTGTACAATGGTGTATTGATCATAAAGATGAGCATCAAATCGATGTCATCTCCCTATCTTTAGGGGCACAAGCTGATGAATCGAATTGTAATGACCCACTCGTCCAAATTGTTGAGCAGGCATGGGCTGCAGGAATAGTTGTATGTGTCGCTGCAGGGAATTCCGGCCCCGATAAACGAACAATCGGGACGCCAGGAATCAGTTCTCAAGTGATAACTGTTGGCGCAATTGATGATCGAAATACAGTTGACAGATCCGATGAACAAATTGCATCTTTTTCAAGTCGCGGTCCTGCATGCGGGGAAGAATCAAAACCAGATTTGCTTGCACCCGGGGTGAATATTATCTCTTTACGGGCACCTGGTTCTTTTCTGGACAAAACGGCTAAATCAGGTCGGGTAGACCAGAATTATTTTTCATTATCAGGTACATCAATGGCAACTCCGATTTGTGCAGGTGTTGTTGCCCTTGTGTTACAGAATAATTCCGGATTCTCCCCTGATCAGGTAAAGCAAAATCTTCTAAATAGTGCAGTTGATCAAGGATTGCCGCCTTATGCACAAGGTGCTGGTTATATAGATGCAGAACAGGCTGTCCAGTCAAACGGGAATGATTAATAAAGCCTAGATTGGTTTAAAAAGGATTGGGGTATACACAAAACAACTTTGTATACCCCAATAATTTTGTCAAGGAGGATTACTCATGAACCTTACCGCTGAACAGAAGAATAAGCTGCTTCCGGTTACAACCGATCAAAAACGTCTCCATTCCATTATTTCCCGGCTTACAGACACAAAGGAAGAATGGGAAAAAGATGAAAAAACCTATTACGACAAAGAAAAAGACCAGCAGATGAAGGAACATTATTATCAAAACATTGATTTTGATAACCCCGATGACTCAGAATTATTGCAATCGCTGAAAAGACTGCTTACGGAAACCCACACGAATCAAGTTAGTTATGATCCAAGTGAATATGTCTATCCATGGGTTGACTTAAGACCGGACGGAAATCTGGAAAGTATTTATTCCGGGGTAAAGCAGCAGCCGGAAGAAGTGATTAAAAAAGATCATCAAACTTCCTTAAAACGAAAAGAAGAAATGGAAAAAGCGCAGGAATCGGAACAAAGCCAGAAAGAGCGAAAACTAAGGGAAATTGCGGATTCATTCAAATATAATTGTGAACACGTTGTCCCGCAATCCTGGTTTAATGAAGAGGAACCGATGCGCGGCGACATTCATCACCTATTCACATGTGAACCCGATTGTAATTCAATCAGAAGCAATTATCCCTACCATGATTTTCCTGATTACAATCCGGAGAATATGGAGACCAGACAAATTGAAGATGCATGCGGAAAAGCGGATGAGGAGCTATTTGAGCCCGAGAATGCGAAAGGTGCAGTTGCCAGGGCTATGATGTATTTTCTAATACGGTACCCTGACGAAATTGAGAAATCACACAGAAAAAAAATCGATACAAATCTGCTGCTTGATTGGCATCAGAAATTCCCTCCGACTCTATATGAAAAACACCGCAATCAGGCGATCTTTGACATCCAGGGAAACCGGAATCCATATATTGATTTTCCGGAAGAGATGAAACGGTTTTGTCACTTGAAACATCTGTAACCATAAGCACTACAATAACATCCATCGCTATATTGTGATAGCATATCCAATAAATACACGTTTCAAGGAGGCATACAATGACAAGCCAAATACCAGAAATCTTGTTAAACGATGGCACTCGTATCCCGGCAATTGGCTTCGGGACCTATAAACTGTGGGGAAACGAAGGTGCAGCGGCCATTACTAGTGCCATCGATCATGGTTACCGTCTGATTGACACAGCTTATAATTACGAGAACGAAGGAACAGTAGGCACGGCACTAAAGCGGACAACCGTGCCGCGGGAAGAATTGCGTATTGCATCAAAGCTTCCTGGGCGCTACCATACGTATGAAAAAGCTGTGAAAGCTATTCAGGAATCACTCTATCGCGCAAACCTGGACTATTTCGATCTATATTTAATTCATTGGCCAAATCCAATCCAGGATATGTATCTGGAAGCATGGCAGGCATTGGTTGATGCGAAAAAATGGGGGCTTATCCGCTCAATCGGTGTTTCCAACTTTTTGCCGGAGCATATGGAACGGCTGCAAAAAGAAACCGGTGTACTGCCAAGCATCAATCAAGTGGAACTGCACCCTTTCTTCAATCAGGAAGAACAGCGCAAGTGGCATGAAGAGCATGGTATAGCAACCGAATCCTGGAGTCCTTTGGCCCGCGCAAATGATGTTTTAAGCAACAATAAGATTTGGGGTATTGCGGAAAAACACGGCAAGACCGCTTCACAGGTTATTTTGCGCTGGCATTTCCAGCACAATGCAGTGCCAATTCCGAAGTCCGCTTCACCGGTTCGGCAGCTGGAGAATCTCTCTATTTTTGATTTTTCCTTGGATGAAGATGATATGACTGCACTTGATCAATTGACACGCCCGGATGGCCGCAATAATGACCAGGATCCGGCCGTTTATGAGGAGTTTTAAACGATAATTTGCGAATGAATTTTTCCGCTTAAATGTTCACGGTTGACCGTGAACATGTTTGAAAGTTAGTTTTGCTTTTATTAAAAAACTGCCCTGATTCGCTATTTACTGCGAATCAGGGCAGCCTTGTATGACAACTTTTCTTCGATATCTTTATTCCTCGCCAAAGCTCTCAATCATATTCGCCATATGCGCATAAGATCCACCGGCAAGCAACGCAGAAGAAACCAATACCGCTTCAGATAATTCCTCTCTTGTTACACCTTCCTTATCGGCATTTTTAGTATGAACATCAATGCAATATGGACAAAGTGTGGCATGTCCGACAGCAACCGCGACAATTTCTTTAAACTTCTTGCTCAATTTCCCTTCTTTCATTGCTGCTGTGTTAAATCCGGAATAACCTTGGAATCCGTCTTTCGCATTCTTTCCCAATTGACTGAGACTTTTCAAATTTGAACGTGCATACAGTGTGTCATCGGCTTCCTCAGAAAGTGCATTATGCATATTTGTACTATGTGTCACAGCCCCGCCTGCTTCAACTGCAGAAGTAACCATGACTGCTTCCACCAATTCACTGAGAGAAGCACCTTCTTTTTTGGCATTTTTAGTATGCGTATCAATACAATAAGGACATTGCGTTACATGTGCTATCGCAACTGCAATAATTTCCTTTTCCTTTTTGGACAGCGCCCCATCCTTAAAAACACCCGCATTATACTTCGAAAAGGCCTGCGCCTGCTCCGGTGCCAGTTCACCTATTTTATTTAAATGTTCAGCATGACTCTTTTCGTAAAATTGATTAGCCAATGTGTATCCTCCTTATTAAGAATGCTTATTATATCCACTATATTACACTTCCACTTTATTAATTAAACTAAACAAGACTTTCACTCATGTTCCAATTAAATAAGCCCCCAAATAAACTTTGAGGACTCCTTGATTTTGAATTCGGACTGGGATTACTTTTCCAATCCTTTCTTAAAATCCTGCAGTTTTTTCAACGTTTCACTAGTCAACTGTTTTACCTTGCCTTTATCAGGCATGTCCTTTTTTGTTGCAGCTTTAAGCGGGTATAAACTTTTCTCGATATTTTCATATGCTTTAGGGTATTTTTCCTCTACCTGTTTTTCAATTTCATCCCAATCTTCCCCAGCTTCTTTCCCGATTTTTTGTATTTTTTTCGTCTTATCGGGATTATTTTGCATAACCATTTTTAATTCATCCAAAGACTTTTGAACATCAGTAACACCGCTTGTAAGTCCAGATGAACCACCTTTGTCAGTTTGGCCCGTGTCTTTTGCCTCTTCCGTACCGGTTTGGTTTTGTTCATTTTTAGCCTGATCCTCACCACCTGAACCACACCCTGCTGTCACCAATACTAATGTTGCGAGCATTACGAAGAAAATTTTGTTCATTTTTACACTCCTCCTTTTTATGAGGAGTTCCCGCTTGGTATGATAGAATAAACTGGATAAAAAGACGCCTGTATTTAGTAGGAATAATATTTATATTTATATGTTTATGGAACTAGCAGTCATCGCCCAATTCCTGAATAACATGACACGTACACAAAATTCCCTTAAAAAAGTTATCAATCGTAATATTTTCATTCGGGGAATGGTTTGCTTCGTCATAATTAGCATACGGCACCAATACTGATGGGGCTCCCAAAATTTG